>DASRND010000008.1 GCA_035647615.1 Bacteroidales bacterium
ATAATTGATATACAGATAGTAACAGAGCGTTCCGGTCGTTCCACTTTGTAAAAGATTTAAAAATTCGTTCCATCGTTCCGTTTGTTCCGATCGTTCCATTCGTTCCGATCGTTCCATTCGTTCCATTCGTTCCGGTGGCTATTTGCTTTTTCATCCTTTTGCATTTTTAATCCAGCGGTGTACGGTCGTTTTTCCCACGTTTAGAGATTCAGAAATTTCCTGCAAGGATTTGCCGAGTCCGTGCATTTCGAGTGCCTGCATTTTGCGATCGTCTTTGGTTGTGGATTCCGGCAATGATAGGTGATCTGTTTCAGGCCCGACGCCGGAAAAAATAAAGTGTAAAGAACAATCCTGTTTTACAAGCTCCAGGGCTATGACATTATCACGGTCATATACCATCTGCCCGTTGCGAGATGGTTTAACCTGTTTTAAGTACCGGAAATTTATGCCAGCATTGGATTTACCAATGGCAGAAACACCATCAGCAAAGTTTGACAATGCTTTGCTTCCTGCGAGGTGGTTTAGGTGTAGAGGCGTGTTTAAATCAATTTTCGGCGTGTGCGCAACTACCAGGATAGAAATTCCAAATTCACGTTTGAGGCCATCGAGAAAACGCATAATCGACAAGGCAATTTGTTGGTCGATTGTGCTTTGTGTGTGCAAATAGGAAATGTTATCGACGATTAAAACAATATCCTTTCCGGGATACGCTAATTTTGACCCTTCGACATCGCTTTTTATTTTTTCCTGCAAAAGTTCAACAAACTGTATTTCGGGATTTTCCGACATCATCAAAGCAAAATCTACATTATCAATTCTCAAATTTTCGGAAAAATCAAAAGTGTTTCCGGCTTCGTCTGAATATCTTTGAAAAAATTGCCGGTCGCTTAACTCATAATCATGGTACAAAACAATGGACGGTTCATTTTCATTTTCGAGCAACGGGAGTGCCTTCAAACCTTTTGATATGGCATCTGCAATTTGTACGGCCATTATTGATTTGCCTGCGCCGGTATCAGCAAAAAGCAAATGGAGTTCACCGTTTTGCCAGATTTCACCAAATAGCTTCTTAATCGGCGGCAAATTCCGGGCGGCTTCAAGTCGTTGTTTAGCCGTTCGGATAACTGGCATGTTAATAAACATTGGCCTGGTGGCTGCTGTGTTGGTTGCTAACTTACTCATTTGGGCTGCTGTATCCAGTCGATCAACTCTTTTTTATTGAAATACAGTCTTTTCCCTTGCTTGTGGAAAGGAATTTGGCGTTTGCTCACTTTGGCATAAATCGTTGGGATGGCGCAATTCAGAAAACTGGCAGCTTCTGCAATGGTCATTAAGATAGTTTCCTTTGCCGCAGGATGGCCGTTGTTAGCGAAATAGTCGCTAATGGCCGACGTCACCAGGTCTTTAAGATCGGTTCTGTTAATTTGAATTAAGATGTTTTGCATTTTGTCGCGTTTTAAAATTATCTGCGACAAAGGAGCGGCGAAACGGAATAATAAAAAAGGACAAAAAAAAGAGCATCATTAATGCCTGTTTGTCAATACATTAGTAATAAATAGATAAACAAATTAATTACAAGTAATTAAACATCAATGTTTTATAATTAAAATCAATCCCAAATTTAGGGGGGTTTTGTCACGGGTTATTTAACTTAATTTAACGTATTATTTAACGTTTCAATAAGCGTTGCTCCAAATTAAGGGGGGGTTTGTACCCACTTTATTAACTTTTATTAACTATATTTTTAACATTTGTCCGCTTTTCGCTTAAAATTCAGTCAATTTATTTTGCCATTCCTGCAAGTGTTCATCCTCAAAACTACCTAAATAGCTGGCTGTTGTATCCAGGCTTACATGACCCAACTGTTTTTGAATGTAGCTTACTGGTGCATTCTTTTTCATTAGTACGCTGGCAAAAGTATGTCGGCTTGAATAAGATGAAATTTTACTTGCAATATCGTTATCAAGCTCTAATTTGGCGGCAATCCTTTTCATCGTTTTTGATGTCATCGAAGCATGGTATTTAATGGCTTTAAGTTTTTGTAATTCAGTCATTTCATCATTTAAAATATTAAAGATAAGCGTTTCTTCATTTTGCTTTTTCTGACAATATTTATTAATGATTTTTTGCGTCGCCGGTGAAATTGGAATCCTGATAGGTTCCTGCTGTTTTTTGGTTCTTCGGGTTTTATGCCTTACAAATTCCATAAATCCATTTTGCATGTTTTTGTAGCGTAACAGAAGCAAGTCGGTCACATTGATACCATTCAAAAAATATTGAAGTATCCAAGAATCATAATAAAGTTCCTCAAATTCGGGTTTGGGTGAATATTCCATTACCTTTCTAAGTTCATCAAAACTTAATGCGATTTTGCGACCTTTCCCTTTTGGTATTTCATATTTCTTTTCTCCAAATGGTGAAGGTATTTCTTTTAAGCTTTCAGGTCTTTGGTTAAATATTGTTCTTAATTGTCGCATGTAAATCCCAACGGTAGTAAGTCCGTTTCCCTGTTCCTCTGTCATCCAATTTTCATATCTGTTTAAAAATTCCACCGTCAAGTTTCCGTATGGTAGTTTCTTTTTTTGGTAAAACTTCTTTAAAGATATGAATGAACATTGGTAAGCCTGTGCTGTGCTTTCTCGCTTTTCATCCTTCAGTTTTAAAATGTATAGCTCATAATTTTTCAGAAGGTCGCTATCCGTTTCGGTCTTAACCTTCCAGTAAATATCCTGGTAATTTTCAAGGCTGAAAAACGTCAGAGTTTCCGCCTTTTGTTCTGCATCACTTCGAATACCTTCGAGCGTATCTTTTAAAAGCCTAAATTTTCCACCTGGTTTATCCTTAAACGTTTTTTTTATAACGTCTGGGCTGATCGCAAACTCGCCAAAACCTTCATAAATAAACTCACCAATACCCTTTTGCTCCAAAATTTTATTTATTTCCTGCGGACGAATTGCAAAGTATTTCCGTTTGCGTTTGTAACTCACGCGCACTTTTACAGGAATGAAGTTATCTACTTTTGGATCCCGGGTTTCGAGATAAATCGAAAAAATTGCTTTTTTGTTTTTCATAAGTTAAAAGATTTAGTAGCCAATTCCGCACACAGTTCCGCACACAAAAGTAATAAATAAACACTATTGAACACGAAACAACAATAAAATAAATCTTTTTAACAACTCAATATCAATGTATTAATAGAGTAATGACTAATAAACAAATAGTGAATTTACTGACTACGGATCAGGAGGTTCGGGGTTCGAATCCCTGCGGAGTCACCAAACGAAGAAGCAGTTACAAATAAAATGTAGCTGCTTTTTTTATTTAGGAATAAAAACTATTTAATTCGATCCCGCTGGCTGCCGAAGCGTCTTGCGTCAACTGCATCCTCACCCCTCTCCCATCTTTTCCACCAAAAGACGCTCGCACACACTCACGCTGAGTGTTTCTGAGGGATAATTTTCGTAGCACACCACCATGGTTCCGTCGAAAGCTTCTTTGGAAATAACTTCAAGAGCCGTTCCCAGCTTTAAATTGCGGCTATTCAAAAATTCTAAAAAATCTCTGTTGGAATGCATCAGAGCTTTCAGGATTAGTTTGTCGCCAGGCTTGCCTGTGCTCAGCGGTTTATAATGCTGTTCTGCCAGTTGCCCTGTGCTGTCGGGGATTGGTGATCCGTGCGGGTCGATACCCGGATATCCCAAAAGTTCATCCATTCGTTCAAAAAATTTGACGGAATTGATATGCTCCACCTGTTCTGCAATCTCATGCACCTCTTCCCAGCCAAATCCCATTCTTTCGACCAGGAACCTCTCTGTAAGGCGGTGCTTGCGCACTACCAGGGCAGCCGCTGTTTTTCCCTTTTGGGTAAGCGAAAGGGGTTTGTATTTCTCATAATTGACTAGCCCTTGCCTTTCAAGGTTTTTTATCATGCTGTTGGCCGTAGGCTTGCTCACCTGAAGTAAGGCGCTAAGCCCGGAAATACTTACCTCGCCTTCCACGTCCGCCAGGTTCATAATAGCTTTCAGGTAATTTTCCTCTGTATGTGAAGCCATTCTCTTTTTCATTTGTGCGGACAAAAATACAAAAAGTTGTTAATAATTATGTTAGATTAATCAAACATATTATTTTTGCAGCTCTAATAGCAGATGAAACAAACAAAATAGCCTCTCGATGAAAAGGATAATATTACTCACTATCATAACAATAATTGGATGTTCGCCAGTCTTTGCCCAGACCGGGATGATAACCGGAAAAATTACTTCAAACAGAAACAGCGAGCCAATTCCCTTTGCCAGCGTACAAATAATGGATACACAAATAGGTGTTTCCGCAGATGCAAATGGCCGTTTCACATTGAAGGAAGTACCAGCAGGCAGACAGTCGCTTAGCGTAAGTTCTTTGGGTTTTAAAATTTATAATACAGAGGTGGATGTGCCGTCAGGTGGGGAGATTAATATGGAAGTAACATTAAGAGAAGAGCACCACCACCTCGACGAAGTGGTGGTAACCGGCACCCGAACATCCAAAAGGCTTACCGATTCGCCGGTTATTGTAAATCTGATCGACAGTAAACAACTTGACCAGGTGGTGGCCGTCAACTTATCCGAAGGTCTGAAACTGCAGCCTGGCTTACGAGTGGAAACCGACTGCCAGACCTGTAACTACAGTCAGCTCCGGATTAATGGGCTGCAGGGCGGGTACTCACAGATATTGATAAATAGTCGTCCAATTTTCAGCCCATTGACCGGTCTTTATGGCCTGGAGCAAATACCGGCCAATATGATCGAACGCATCGAAGTGGTGCGTGGAGGCGTTTCTGCTTTGTATGGTTCGAGCGCTATCGGCGGCACAGTAAATATAATCACTAGCATCCCGCGGGAAAACAGTTACAACATCACCAACACATACCAAAGCATAAAGGGTGAAGCTTCTGACAATATTATATCTGCCAATGCTACGCTGATTAACAAAAAAGAAAATGCAGGCGCTACTTTTTTTGTTAACAATAGAAACAGGCAGGCTTATGATGCCAATGGCGACAATTTCTCGGAACTTCCAAAGCTAAAAGACAATTCTTTTGGCGCCAATCTGTTTTATCTGCCCTCCGAAAATCAAAAGCTATCGTTGAGTCTGAGTAGTATTTACGAATATCGTTACGGTGGCGAAATGGTTGAAGGTCCTGCTTATCTTGCACAGCAATCAGAAGAAAGAACCCACAATGTATTGATGGGTAGCTTTGATTATCAAATCGATTTTAACGACAATAAGAACACTTTCTCCGTTTACTACGGTGGGCAAAAAACCGATCGTGTGCACTACACAGGGATTACTCCCGATGATGAGGATGAGTTTGCAGCGTTTGTAGCCGATCCGCCTTATGGCGTTTCCGATGTAATTACCCATCAGGGTGGCGTGCAGCTCAATAGCCTTTTTGATAATTTTATAGGTGGAAGGGCCGTCTTGACCGTCGGAGCGGAATATGTGTACGACAATGTTTTTGATGAGATCAAACCCTACAACTACCTCATCGATCAGACGACAACAGATTTAGGAATTTTCGCTCAGCATGATTGGGACATCATCCCTCAGCTAAATTTACTCGCCGGCGCCAGGCTCGACAAGCACAATCTTCTCGACAAAGTAATTGTTAGCCCGAGGCTATCGGTTTTGTATAAACTAAAAGAAAACACACAGTTCAGATTAGGCTGGGGCACCGGATTTAGGGCTCCTCAGGCTTTTGATGCTGATTTGCACATCGCTTTTGCCGGCGGCGGAGTTTCTCGCATAACGCTGGCTGACGATTTAAAAGAAGAACGTTCTAACAGCTTTACCGCTTCGTTGAATTACGACAAAGCAACCCGGAACTTTATTGCAGGCTTTACGCTGGAAGGGTTTTATACTACTTTAAATGACGCATTTTTTCAGTTCCCTTTAGGAGAAGATGAATTTGGCGAACGTTTTGAAAAAAGAAACGGCAAAGGTGCGACCGTAAAGGGAATCACTATAGAGGCCAGGGCAAATTTTGATTATATTATTGAGGTCAGTGCAGGCTTCACCATCCAATCGAGCTTGTACGACGAGGCTGTGAAAAACATCGAATATCTGCCTGCTCGCCGTGAGTTTTTGCGCACACCCAACGAATATGGTTTTGCTGTGTTAACTTACACACCTACAAAGTACTGGTCGGCTAGCACCAACATCATTTACACCGGAACTATGGAAATAGCACACGTTGGTGGCGAAGGCACCGGCCAGGGCGAAGATGTTTACTTCACAACACCTGCATTTACCGAGGTTGGAGTAAGAGTGGGACATACCTTTGCCTGGGAAAAACTAAAAACCGGCCTAGAACTTTTTGGTGGGGTCAAAAATATTTTCGATTCTTATCAGGACGACTTCGATGTGAGCAAAAACCGGGATAGCAATTACGTCTATGGGCCGGGTATGCCAAGAACTTTTTTTGTAGGCTTGCGCCTTAAATCATTGTAGCAAAGGCTTTTTAGCACATGATTAATTTAGCTTTTAATAAAATAAACATCATTTTTATGGCGCTGTGGCTGCTCATATTTTTGGGAAGCCATGATGTTTTTGCACAGCAATCCAATTCGGTGCGCTGGCTTACTTTTGAGCAACTCGATGACTCGCTGAAAGTGAAGCCTAAAAAGGTTTTTATTCACTTTTATGCTGACTGGTGTGCTTCCTGTCGCAAAATGGAGAAAGTTGCTTTTCAGGATACAACGGTTGCCGCCATTCTAAACAGAGATTATTATGCGGTGAAAATGAATGTAGAAACCCACGATACGATTACTTTTGGCGATCAGATTTTTGTGAACGAAAGGATTAAGAAGCGCAACCCTGTGCATCAGATTGCTTTGCTGATGGCGAGCCGGAGCGACAAGCCCTTTTCGTTGCCTGCCCTGGTGCTGATGAATGAAAAGTTTGAAGCCACCGCACGTTATTTTCAATATCTGAATGCTGAACAAATGACCGGGATATTACAAAACGAATGAGCTGAGTAGAAAATCGCTACAATTTCGCAGGTTTCATTAAAATTCTTTTTTTTAAAAACTTATGCACTCAGAATCGTTAAGCGAGGTACATTCGACAGTGCGCACCGACAAAAAAGGCTGGCGCAAGATTCTGGCATTTTTGGGGCCTGCTTATCTGGTAAGTGTGGGCTACATGGATCCGGGCAACTGGGCCACCGATATTGCCGGCGGCTCGGCGTTTGGCTATAAATTGATATGGGTGCTGCTAATGTCCAATCTCATGGCGCTGATCCTGCAGTCGTTGAGTGCAAGGCTTGGCATCGTCAGGGGGCTCGATCTGGCGCAGGCATCCAAACACGCATATCCCAAATGGGCAAACATTCCCTTATACATTTTAGCCGAAATAGCCATTGCCGCCTGCGACCTCGCCGAGATTGTAGGCATGGCCATCGGGCTTAGTTTGTTATTTGGACTTCCACTTATCTGGGGTGTGAGCATCACTGCTTTGGATACTATTCTTCTGTTATTTTTGCTCAAAAAGGGGATGCGCACCATGGAGCTTTTTATCATTTCGATGGTGTCGATTATCGGGATCTCTTTTGTAGCCGAAATGCTTATCGTTAGCCCTGTTTATGGCGATGTGGTGAAAGGGCTCGTTCCATCGGAGCTAAGCGGGCAATCTCTTTATATTGCCATAGGAATCATTGGCGCCACGGTGATGCCGCACAATCTGTATCTGCATTCTTCATTGGTCCAAACCCGAAAAATCGACCGTACCTTTAAAGGATTACGGGCGGCCATCAAGTTCAATTTCATCGACACATTCATTGCACTCAATCTTGCTTTTTTTGTTAATGCAGCCATATTGGTTCTGGCGGCAGCCGCTTTTTATGTTAATGGATATTTTAATGTAGCCGAAATCCAGGATGCTTCTGAGTTGCTGGAAAATCTGTTTGGCAAAGCAGCGCCTGCCTTTTTTGCTGTGGCACTTATTGCAGCCGGGCAAAGCTCTACTATCACAGGTACACTCGCCGGGCAAATTGTAATGGAAGGACATCTCAATCTGAGAATTCAACCGTGGCTCCGGCGATTGATCACGCGTCTCCTGGCCATCTTACCAGCGTTGTTTACACTCATTCATTTTGGGAGTGAAGCGTTGGGACAGCTACTGGTTCTAAGCCAGGTGGTGCTAAGCCTTCAACTTGGCTTCGCTGTCATCCCGCTGATCCATTTCAACTCCGACAAAAAATTGATGAAAGGTTTCGCCATCAAGCCGTGGGTAAAGGTTTTGGCGTGGCTTACCGCTGCCATCATTGTTTATTTGAACATCCAACTGGTAATTGATGAAATTAATACCTGGATAAAACAATCTGCCAACCACGGATTATTAATTTATCTTATCGTAGTCCCTCTAGCCGTGGCTTGTCTGGCGCTTTTGGTGTATGTTTTCATTCATCCTTTTTTGGCGAAAGCCAAAGAAACCGGAACCCATGTACCTCATGGAGTGGCCAAAACATTTTCTGAAAGCATGCGCCTAAAAAATTATGTCCACATTGGTATCACCATCGATTTTTCGGGCAATGACCAGAAGGTCATCCAAAATGCTTTAAAGCAAGGCGATAAGTCGGCCAGTTATACGCTGATACATGTGGTGGAAAGTGCTGCAGCCCACTACCTGGGAACCAACAGCCAGGATCATGAAACGCAACAGGATGAGGCAAACCTGAAGCTATACCAGGACAAACTTATCGAAATGGGTTACGACGCCGGCATAGAGATAGGTTTTGGAAACCCGCCTCTTGAAATTGCCAAAATTGTGGCTGCTAAAGATATCGACCTGCTGGTGATGGGCGCCCATGGACACAAAGGAATGAAAGACCTCATCTTTGGCACCACTGTGGAGGCGGTGAGACACAAAATAAAAATCCCGGTTCTTATTATCAATTGATAAAACTTCTTTGACCCACGGAAGATAACACGCAGAATAATACCACAGCAACCAAAACAACATTGCCTTGTGTTCTGTTGAAACAGTTGGAAATTTGAACATATTTCTACTAATTCCTATTTATTTATATAAAGCATCAAAATGAAGCATCTAACCTTTACTCTGGCTTTTATCCTGACCTTTACAATCGCTTTTGCCCAGGCACAGAATCATCAGTTATCCAGCCACATTCTTGACATAACCACAGGGCAACCCGCAAGGGATGTTAGTATTAGACTGGAAAAACTAAATGAGCAAACCAACATCTGGTCGTTTGTTGATGAAAAGAGAACTGATAAAAATGGAAGAATCAACGACTTCCTGAGCACCGAAAATGCAAACCAGGGCATTTATAAATTGATCTTTCTCACCAGCGACTACTTCAAAAAAAATGACATCAAAACCTTTTATCCCTTCATTGAGGTAGTTTTCGAAATTAGCGACACCAACCACTACCATGTGCCCATCACGCTATCTGCCTTTGGATATTCTACCTACAGGGGAAATTGATCGAAATCATAAGCAGCCGCAGGAATACAGAAACAATTTGTGTAATAAAATAGCAGAACATGGCACACAAGAACATCTCGATTTATGGTGCCCTTGCGGCAAATATCGCCATTGCTGCAATGAAGTTTGTGGCAGCAAGTTTCACAGGCAGCTCGGCCATGCTTTCCGAAGGAATTCACAGTACGGTGGATTCGACCAATCAGCTGCTTTTGCTATTGGGCCTGCGCCGCAGCCAAAAGCCGCCTGACCATGCGCATCCTTTCGGGCATGGCAAAGAGATTTATTTCTGGTCGCTGATCGTGTCAATTCTCATTTTTGGCTTGGGTGGCGGCATGTCTATTTATGAAGGCATCAAGCACATACAGCATCCCCAGCAAATCACCAATCTGGTTTGGAACTATGCCGTGCTGGGCGGAGCTATCCTGTTCGAAGGCGCCTCGTTTTTAATAGCTGTTCGTAGTTTTAATAAAGATATTAGTGTCAAAGGCAGTTTCCTGAAAAGGCTCCACCTCAGCAAAGACCCAAGTCATTTTGTTGTGATTTATGAAGATGCGGCCGCCCTGGGCGGTCTGGTCATCGCAGCAGCAGGCGTGTTTGTTGGCAGTCATTACAATTTCCCACTTGCCGATGGTCTGGCTTCCATCATTATCGGTTTGTTGCTGGCTTTTGTGGCGGTGCTTCTCACCATCGAAAGCCGGAATCTGCTGATTGGTGAAAGCATGCAGCCATACATTATCGATGACATTATAAAAATTGTAAAACAAGATAAAAATGTGGACACATTGCGTCGCCCGCTAACCATGCACATGGCGCCCAACGACGTCTTGCTTGCGCTGGATGTTCAATTTGTACACAAGCTAAGCAGCAGCGAACTTACCGAAACCATTCAACGCCTCGAAGACAACATCCACCGAAGCTATCCCGAAATTAAGCGCATTTACATCGAAGCCGGAACTTTATCGGAAGAGCTGAAACCCTAAAAACCAATTCTATTACATTATCAGGTTGCCGTAATACCATATCTAACGCCCAAACAATATCACAGCAGCTGTGTTTGTTTTGCATTCACAGATTTTTTTTATTGATAAAGAGACCCCATGCTGAGTAAAGAATTGATTATTGAAGCCCGCCACCTGAAACTCGAAGATTACCACGATTTGCGCCAAGCAATGGAGGAGGCATACTCCGACTCCACTGATGATTATTGGGAACGCCGCGACATAAGCCGGCTGCTCGATGTGTTTCCGGAAGGACAACTTTGCATTGCTGTAAATAATAAAGTGGTAGCGCTTGCCTTGTCCATCATCATCGATTATTCCAGGTTTGGCGACAACCATACTTACCACCAGATTACCGCCAACGATACTTTTACCACACACGATCCTGACGGCGATGTGCTTTATGGAATCGAACTATTTGTGCACCCCGACTACCGCGGCATGCGGCTTGGACGCCGCCTCTACGACGTGCGCAAGGAGCTTTGTGAGAATCTGAACCTTCGCTCTATTATGGCGGGAGGTCGCATTCCCAACTATAGCAAATATGCCGACGAATTGAACCCGCGGCAATACATTAATAAGGTGAGCAATAAAGAAATCTACGATCCGGCGCTTACCTTTCAGTTGTCGAACAATTTTCATGTAAAAAAAATCCTGAAAAACTACCTGGCCGACGATGAGCAATCGATGGAATTCGCCACGCTGCTCGAATGGAACAATATTTATTATCAGGAAAAAGAAACCCTGATCAACAAAATGCATCCCGTGGTGCGCCTCGGTCTGGTTCAATGGCAGATGCGTAATTTCGCCACCTTTGATCACCTGCTCGAACAAAGCGAATTTTTTATCGATGCCGTTAGCGGTTATCATGCCGACTTCATCCTTTTTCCTGAGTTTTTCAACGCACCGCTCATGTCGGGGTTCAACCACTTGGGCGAAGCCGCAGCCATCCGCAAGCTGGCCGAATATACCGAGCCACTGCGCCAGAAATTTGTCGATTTTTCTATCAGCTACAACGTAAATATCATCACCGGAAGCATGCCTGTGATGGAAAACGATAAACTCTACAACATCTCATACCTCTGCCGGCGCGATGGCTCCTGGGAATCGTTTAAAAAAGTACACATTACCCCCAACGAATCGGAGACCTGGGGAATGTCGGGCGGCAGCGACATCCGCGTGTTCGATACCGACAGCGGAAAAATTGGCATCGCCATCTGCTACGACGTGGAGTTTCCGGAGCTTATCCGCATCTATGCCGATCAAGGAATGCAGATACTTTTTGTTCCGTTTCTCACCGACACACAAAATGGCTACAGCCGCGTGCGTCGTTGTGCACAGGCGCGAGCTGTCGAAAACGAATGTTACGTGGCCATTGCCGGATGTGTGGGCAACCTGCCGCGTGTCAACAACATGGATATCCAGTATGCGCAGTCGGCGGTATTCACGCCTTCCGATTTTGCATTTCCCACCAACGCTATCAAAAGCGAGGCAACACCCAACACCGAGATGACGCTGATTGTGGACGTGGATCTGAACCTACTCAAAGACTTGCACCACAACGGCACCGTCCATACGCTCAAAGACCGTCGCAAAGACCTCTATGAAGTTGTATGGAAGAAAAATAGGTGCGTCTCCCGCAAAAATCCTGGGTATAAGTTGCTTTAAAAAATGTTTTTAACCAGCAGATATGTTTTTGTTTAATTTTGCTGCCGCAGAAAAATAATGTAAAGCTGGTTCCGGCCATAGTTGTAGCCAAACACCTATGATTCAAGCGCCTCTTTCATCTTCTGTTTGTTGTCCTTTTTTTATTTATTTTTTACCAAAAGTTATTATGAACATTTTTGTTGCTAACCTGAGTTTCAGGTACCGCGAAGATTCTCTTCGTGAGCTTTTCGAAGCCTATGGCCAGGTGGAATCTGCCCGCATTATCACCGACAAAGCTACCGGCCGCTCCAAAGGTTTTGGTTTTGTTGAGATGAAAAACGACGACGAAGCCAGCGAAGCCATCGGCCAGCTCAATGAGGCTGAAGTAGAAGGCCGAAATCTGGTAGTGAAAGTTTCGGAAGAAAAACCGCAAGCGCCACGCTTTAGCAACCGTCGTCCTCCTCGCGATGACAGGTACTAATTCAGGTGTGGAAAACACAAAAAAGCGAATCTTCCTTTAGTGGAAGGTTCGCTTTTTCTTTTAATATAAAAATCCAATGTTTTATGTAATGGATTACAAGTAATCCTGACATTTTCTGTAATGGATTACATAAAATAAAGATAAAAAGCGGAACGGGACACAGAATATCAAACATCTAAAACTTACGGTTAGGTTTAAGATGGTCAGAAAATAGAAGCAAAAGTTTCTGTACACAGAAACTTTTTATAATTCCATTTCTGTTTTAAAACCTTATTTTCAATAAAAAAGCCTCCGAAATTTCCGGAGGCTTCATCTGTATTTTAATGTAAATATCCTTAAATGATTACTTTTCTTACGGAGTCAATCACGGTTCCGTCAACCCATTTTATCACTGAAATAATCTCATCAGAAAGCTGGGGTTTTTCGGGCTTACCGCAAATTGTTTCAGCTTCTTCTTTAAGCTCATCGATGGTCTTAATAGGAAGTTTCGAATCCTTAAGTTTCTCTATCAGATCCTTTCGTAGCGGGTTGATGGCAATGCCGCGTTCGGTAACGATCACGTCGATAAGTTCGCCGGGGCCGCATAAGGTTGTAACCTTGTCGACGATTACCGGCATGCGGTCGCGGAAAAGCGGGATTGGCAGGATGGTGCATTTGCTGAAGAGACAGTTTTGCCAGCCACCGATGCCGTGCAGCAGATAGCCGTCGGAGTGGGTCACCACGTTGGCATTAAAGTCCACATCCACTTCCGTGGCGCCGAGTACCACCACATCAATCATCGAAGCAAAGTTGCCTTTGCCGTGGTAGTTGTAGCTGGTAAATGGGCTTGTGTTGACATGGCCCGGATTTTCGCGCATGGAGCGCACTCCCTCCAGGTCGAAGGTTTGGCCGTCGAGGATATAATCCACCAGCCCGTCTTCGAGCATTTTTACCGGGTATTTGTTGCTGCCGGCTCGAATAAAACGCGCTTTAATTTTGCGTTCACGCAACATCTGTTCAAAATAAATTCCGATAGAGAGCGAAGTGCCGCCGGCTCCGGCCTGGTACGAAAATCCATCACGAACGATGCCTGCCTCGTCGCAAAACTGTGCGGTCATCTCAGCTATCAGGAGCCTGTCGGGGCTTTTGGTGATCTCAGTAGTTCCGGAGATAATGCGTTCGGGCAAGCCAACTTTATCTACCTCCACCACAAAATCGACATAGTTGCCATGAATCTGCCACGGAATGCACGGGAAAGGAACGATGTTGTCGGTGACCACGATAACGCGGTCAGCGTATTGCGAATCAGCCAGTGCAAATCCCAGCAGTCCGCAGGCTGCGGGGCCGCGGTCGCCGGTGGCGTTGCCGAAAGGATCCGCTGTGGGAGCGGCAATGATGGAAATATCTATGTGCACGTCGCCATCCTGCACTGCCTGGTAGCGTCCGCCGTGCGAGCGCAACACGCTCATGCCGCGCATACCGCCTTCGCTGGTAAACTTGCCCAATGGTCCGTTCATGCTGCCTTCGATGCGCTGCACTGTGCCATCTTCGAGATATTGAATCATCTTTTCCTGACAAGGAAACGATGCCGACGGAAACCATACCAGATCTTTGATGCCCAGCTCGTGCGCTGCATCAAAAACCTGCATTGCGATCAGGTCGCCGTTGCGAAAATGGTGGTGCGATGAGATGGTCATCCCATCGCGGATTCCGGCGCGTATCAGCGCATCCTTGATTGTGGGCACACGCTTATCGCCATCGTCCGGATAGTCGGCGCAGGTGGCGATGGGTGGTGCATATTTCCGACCCGTAGGTTTGTATTTTCCTACACCCATATAGGGTGTATGTTCTTTGCCGTTGAAAAAGGTTGGTACCACGCGTCCGGCAGCATTGGTAACCAGTTTATCGTATTTTTTCATCTTTTCAGTTTTGCTAAAATTTTAAATAAAAATCCGGGATTAACTCCGGGTCTTTTTCTTTAATAAAATTATTCTGCAGCCGGCTTAAGAAACTCGTTGCGCCAGTCGGCACTGATGAGTTGCAGGCTGATGGCCAGATTGATGACTTTCTGTGCGCGCTTTACCACCGGGGCATCTATCATTTTCGTTCCCAACGAAACCACTCCAAGTCCTTTTTCGCTGGCATCCATGAAGGCGTTGACAATTTTTTTGGCTCTTTCGATCTCAGCCTCGTTGGGTGCAAAATTTTCATGAATTACTCTGATCTGACGCGGGTGGATGCATCCCATTCCATCAAAACCAAGGCTTTTGCTGGTAAGAACATTTATACGCAAAGCCTCCATATCAGCAACATCAGAGAACACCGAATCGATGGCCTGGATGCGGGCAGCTTTACAAGCGTTGACGAGCATAGTGCGGGCAAAAAACGATTCGGTCGCTTCGTTGGTGCGGCGCACGCCCAGGTCGGCGGTATAATCTTCGAGGCCGATGGCCATCGCCACGATGTTGTCGGCAGACGAAGCTATTTCATACGATTTAATAACGCCGAGCGCGCTTTCGATGATCGGCATGAGCCATATTGGTGCGCTGAGATTGTGTAGCTTATTCAGCTCAGCAATGCGGCGGTTGACAGCCAGAATTTGTTCGGCACTTTCGCATTTGGGTACCAGGATCAGGTTTACACCATGTGGGACGATATAATCCAAATCCTCGAGGCCGGCAGGAATCTGATTGATGCGCACCATCTTTTCAGCGCCGTAAAGGTTGAGACTCCTCAGGGCGTTACGCACCAGGAAACGGGCTTCGTGTTTTTTATCAAAAGCCACCGCATCTTCCAGGTCGAGGATGAGGCCGTCGGGTCGATGCAATCCGGCATTGACCATCAGACTGGGTGTATTACCCGGCAGATAAAGCCTCGAAAAACGATTGCGGTCTTTGGTGGTTTCGTAGCGATTGGTTTCGAGGTATTCGGTAAGAAATGACTTTTCGCTCGTCACAAGTTTTTTTACGGCAGCTTCGAGTCGGGCAGCCATGACGAATGGAAGGGCGCCACTGTCTTCCATCACCACATGCGCATTTTCGATATCAAAAAAATGAAGCACCTCATGGATGCGGCACGTGATGTCGGCGCCAAACATAAATTTTACTTTGCTGGTGAGCTCGATATCGATGCCCCCTGAGTTGGTAAGCCGGATGGTAACATGACAATCCGAACGTACTCTTTTGCCTTTATTTCCGGCAGTAGCGGTATTCTCCAATTTTCACCTCCCTGTGTTTATTTCTGTTTTTATTAATAAAAAAATGTAAGGGTATGCCGGCAAATTTATTCTAAAATAGTGGTAAAACAACTCAGAATGGATAAAAACTCGGCGAACGTTAATAAATGTACAGTCAAAAGAAATATACGTTTACTTTCGCGCCATGAATCTCATCCTTACTGGCATCGCCTGGTTTTTTATCATCTTAATAAGTCTTTTACCTTTTCGGGTGCTCTACATTTTTTCGGATGTCGTGCGTTTTTTTCTGCAACACGTCTTCGGTTACCGCAAATCTGTTATCCAAAGCAACCTGCGCCGCTGTTTCCTCGACAGGTCAGCGGATGAGATAGATGACCTCACCACGGCGGCCTACAAAAACCTTACGGATGTGATGGTGGAAGGGTTTAAAGTATTTACGATGAGTAAGCGGCAGTTGGTGCGGCGGCATCGTGTCCTGAATCCCGAACTTCTTGATCAGCTTTCTGAAACATCCAAATCATTCATAGCTACGCCCTGTCATTACGGCAACTGGGAATGGGGAGCGCTGGCGCCGGCAGTGCAAAAAAGAGATTTTCAGTTTGTGGCTTTTTACACGCCACTCAGCAACCCTTATCTCGACCGGCGCATCCGGAGCAACCGCTCCCGTACCGGAACTTTGCTGGCTTCTACACATGCTACGAGCCGCACCTTTGATGAATTACGTGACACCGATTCTATCTTTATCATGGCTGCCGACCAAAGCCCCTCTAAACCCGACAGAGCCATCTGGGTAGATTTCTTTGGACAAAAAACCGCTTTCCTCAATGGTCCTGAAAAGCACGCAAAGCAGCACAACCTCCCGGTAATCTTTGCCGACATCCAGCGTGTAAAACGTGGGTTTTATACTTTGGAGCTCTCGCTGCTCGAAGGGAATCCGCAAAGTGCGCCGCCCGAATCTATCACGCAGGCTTATGCACACCGCCTCGAAGAGATTATCCGCCACGATCCCGGCAACTGGCTCTGGTCGCACAAACGATGGAAAATGGATAGGTTTAGAATCAGGGAGGAAGATGAGAGTGATAAGTAGGTAGGAATGGCGCTGGGCACATAGAGTAGGGCGCATGGCGCGAAGAGCTAAGAGGAATATCGAACCACAGAATTCCGCGCGTGCGAAAATGAATTTTGAAGTAAAGAAAAATGAGACGAAGAGCGTAATCCGGCATTTCCCTTTTTGTAATACAATCAGGAAATTCAACAATTAAAAATAAAGGGGATGATTTACTAAATGGAGTCTTAACCAGTGTTCTTTCTACCTCTCTGAATTGAGCCACGGCTCAACCGGGCGGGAGAAATCGTAGCGTGGCAAAGGCGTCGAAACATCCAGCAAACGGTAATTGCTCATCCTGACAACCTTCCAGTTTTTGTTGCGGAATCCATTGTTACCATCAGCCTCGAAGTCGTAGCCCATGTTGAGCAGCTCCATATCGAAGTAGCGAATACAAGGCATAAAACTGCTGCCATATTTCATCAGCGCGCTCATAAAATAAATGCCTGTGTTGTATCCCGACCAGGCGAATTCACCAGGCTCAGCATTGTATTGCTGCTGGAAACTTTTGGCAAATTCCCGATCCACCTTGTCGTGCATATCCACATACTCTTTGGCCAGATAATGTACATCCAGGTTGTTGAGGTACTCCATATCCAGCCCTTCGATAGCCAGCCAGTCGGGCATTCCTATCAACGTAATGTTGTATTGGTTGCGCATTTCGTTGAGCGCCCGCAGCAGCTCCATAATATAAACTTTGTTGGTAGTAAAAGCCACCACAACGTTATCATTATTCACAGCAGCTTGCTTTTTAAAAACGTTCATGTTGTCGCTATTATAAAAGAACGAATAGAAAAGCTCACCGCCCGAAGGACGGGGCGCAAGATGCTGGCTGAAATATGATTTAATATTTCCGAAGCCCTGCTGGTCGCGGTATTCGTTGTGTTTGGTAAGAAATATTTGCGCTTTCGGAAAATGGAGGTTCAGATAATCCGTAAGCGCCTCTACCTGATCGGACTGCACCGGCTGCACCTGAAAAACGTGAGGATTGCCCATGGTAACTTCTTCGCGCACCGAAAAAGGATTGACAAGCGGAATCTGGTGCTCATGCGCAAAATCTGCCATCATCTCAAAACTTTTGCTATACACAGGCCCAATAATAAGATCCATTTGCCGAAGCTCCGGATTGTCGATAATCTTTTGCGTTGCTGCCACGCTGTTGGGAGCGTCGTACACAAAAACCTCAACATTTAGCCCCACTTTTTCGAGCGAATCGATTGCCATCAAAAAGCCTTCGTAAAACTCGATAAAAGCAAAAGGTTTTAAAAAACGTGGGTTAGGATCGTCGATGTAGCTAGCCGGGGAGGCCATCACAGAATCCACTGTGGCAAAATCAAACGGCAGCAGCAGCGCTACTTTGTAATCACCCATCATGCGCATCTGGTGGCAGCTTTGCTCCTGCGACATGGTGGCAGCTTCGTGTTTAAGGCGCTCCAGTTCGAGCATCGCCAGACTGTCTATTGCCGGCTCTTTTTCTGTTTTGATAAAGGGCAGCGGTATGCGAAGTACTTGTCCCTCCTGCAACCGACGCGCGATGTAGGGATTTATCTGGCGGATGGCGTCGGCGTCGATTTCGTATTTGCGCGCCAGCTTATTTACCGACTGGTTGCGTTGTATTTGATGCGTCACAAAGTTGGCAAGCGTAGGTGTTTTAGGAATTCGGATGATCTGTCCGCTTTGCAAATTATCGTCCAGGCCAGGGTTGTAAGCAAATATGCTATCCACGCTTACACGGTAGCGCAATGCCAGCGGATAAACAGATTCTTTGCTTTTGGCCTGGTATTCGAAATAATTCTTTTCAGGTTTTTCCTGTTGCAGCAAAATTTCCGTTTCCGGCAGCGGTATTTTTATCACAGCTCCCGTCATCAGCCCGCCAGTTAGCCCGTCGTTGGCTTTGCGCAAAGCTTCCTCGCTCACATTGTACTGACGCGTGAGGCTGTAAATGGTTTCTCTGGCAGCCACGCGATGATACCGGATACTTGTTGGCGCTTCGTCCTGTGGTTTGGGCGTCGGTGAAACCGGAATTTTTATAATCTGCCCCGGCTGCAAGCCATCGCCGATGCCAAAGTTGCTGTTGCGGATGACGTCGAGCGTAACGTGATAAGCCCTTGAAATTGCGCTAAGCGTTTCGCCCTGTTTTACCTTGTGCAGATAATATTCTGTGCCGTTGATGGTCTCCGATACATTAGAACGAACGACCTCCTGCCCGTTTTGCGCCATCGCAGCAGCGGGAAGCAGCATGACGAGCAACATTACAGCAACCTGTGACAGCTTCATAAAGAATATTTTTTTATAAACAACCATTTAATAATCAAAAACAGAAACTGCTTTCGCAGATAATTATTTTCCGCTTTGCGCGAAATCATTCCCATTCGATGGTGGCGGGAGGTTTAGAGCTGATATCGTACACCACGCGGTTTACCCCTTTTACCTTATTAATAATGTCGTTGGAAACTTTGGCTAAAAAATCATAAGGCAACTGCGACCAGTCGGCAGTCATGCCATCGGTAGATTGGACGGCACGCAACGCCACCACATTTTCGTAGGTGCGTTCGTCGCCCATCACGCCCACCGACTGCACGGGAAGCAACACCGCCAGCGCCTGCCACACTTTTTCATAAAGCTGATGCGAGCGTAAGGATTCGATAAAGATATGATCGACTTCCTGCAGCACACGGACACGTTCGGGAGTTACCTCGCCCAGAATGCGGATACCCAGCCCAGGCCCCGGAAAGGGATGCCGGTGCAAAATCTCCGGCTTCAATCCAAGCTCCGCTCCTACCCTGCGCACCTCGTCTTTAAAAAGTGTATTTAGCGGCTCCACCACTTTGAGTTTCATAAAGTCAGGAAGCCCGCCCACATTATGGTGCGATTTTATAGTTGCCGAAGGCCCGTTTACTGACACCGATTCGATTACGTCGGGATAGATAGTGCCCTGCGCCAGCCATTTCACATCCTGAATTTTATGCGCTTCGTCGTCGAACACTTCGATAAAAGTGCCGCCGATGGCTTTGCGTTTTTCTTCCGGATCGCTCAATCCGCGCAAAGCGGCCATAAAACGATCGGCAGCATCCACGCCTTTTACGTTCAATCCCATGCCCCGATATGCTTCGAGCACCGTCACAAATTCGTTTTTGCGAAGCAATCCGTTATCTACAAATATGCAATGCAACTGTGTGCCAATGGCGTTGTGCAGCAATATGGCCGCCACCGACGAATCCACGCCGCCCGACAATCCCAACACCACTTTGTCTTTGCCAAGTTTCTGGCGCAACTCTTTTATAGTCGCTTCCGCAAATGATGCCGGCGTCCAGTCGGGCGCACAGCCACAGATGTCGATTACAAAATTGCGCAATAGCGTCATGCCTTCGGTAGAATGATAAACTTCGGGGTGAAACTGAATGCCAAACACCGGCGTGTTACCAATCTGATATCCGGCCACAGCCACGTCGTGCGTGCCAGCAATAACTTTGAACTGATCGGGAAGTTTCAGGATGGTATCGCCATGCGACATCCACACCTGACTACCTGCAGTAATGCCATGCAGCAATTTATTTTGCTTGTCGATATTTATCAGATTGGCGCGGCCATATTCGCGGGTTGCCGTGGGCTGCACCGAGCCACCAGCCTTTAGCGCCATCCATTGTGCGCCGTAGCAAACTCCCAAAATCGGGATATTCTTTTGACGGATATCCTCCAGATTGGGCGCCGGAGCATCGGCATCGTTCACCGAGCGTGGGCTACCGGAAAGAATCACCCCAGCAACCCCGGCAAGGTCTGGAATTTTGTTGTAAGGAAAAATCTCGCAATAAACGTTCAGCTCGCGCACACGCCGCGCGATGAGCTGTGTGTATTGCGATCCGAAATCAAGAATAAGTATTTTCTGTTGCATGCAGCAAAAGTAGAAAAATGCACCATCGTAGCGTGCAAAAAAAGGTTGCCACCGAAAAAGAACTCCTGTTCGGCGTTTGTTTTTATCTTTGCCCCTCTAATCAAAATACAAGGGAACCGCGCCGGATGAAGCTGTCGATAGTAGTTGTTAATTACAACGTAAAATATTTTCTTGAGCAATGCCTGCACTCTGTTTTCAAAGCCTCGGAGCATGTGGAGACGGAGGTTTTTGTTGTGGATAATCGCTCGGTGGACGGCTCAGTGCAGATGGTCAGAGAGAAATTTCCGCAGGTAATACTTATCGACAACCAGCAAAACGTTGGTTTTGCCAAAGCCAACAACCAGGCCATCCGACAGGCAAAAGGCGAATACATCCTGCTGCTCAACCCCGACACGGTGGTGGAAGACGACACTTTCGAAAAGATCACTGCTTTTATGGATGATCATCCCGACGCCGGCGGGCTGGGTGTAAAAATGGTGGACGGCAAAGGAAAGTTCCTGCCCGAAAGCAAACGCGGGCTTCCCACACCGGCAGTTGCCTTTTACAAAATCTTTGGCCTGGCAGCCTTGTTTCCGCGCTCCAAAACTTTCGGCCAATATCATCTTACCTATCTCAGCAACGACGAGGTACATAGTGTGGATGTGCTTTCCGGCGCCTTCATGCTGCTGCGGCGCACCACCCTCGACAAGGTGGGGCTGCTCGACGAGTCGTACTTTATGTATGGCGAAGACATCGACCTGTCGTACCGCATCACGAAGGGTAGCTTTCGCAACTACTATTTTCCGCATACGCGCATCATTCATTATAAGGGCGAGAGCACCAAAAAAAGCAGCATCAACTACGTGCTGGTGTTTTACAAAGCGATGATCATTTTTGCGCGCCAGCATTTCTCACAGAAAAATGCCTGGCTTTTCTCGCTGCTCATCAACATGGCCATCTATTTCCGGGCCTTCCTTTCGATACTGCGGCGCATGCTCAAAAATATCATGCTGCCGCTGCTCGACGCGGTGGTGATCTATGCGGGCATCTATTTTATACAAAACTACTGGGCGCATTCGGTGGTTTTTAAAGAGGGTGGCGACTACCCGCCAGAATTCCTGCTGGTGGCGCTGCCGGCTTACATCGTTGTGTGGCTCATCTCGGTTTATATGTCGGGCGGCTACGACAAGCCCATCAACTTTTTCAGGATTTTCAAAGGACTCTTTGCCGGCACGGTGGCCATCCTCGTCATCTACAGCCTGCTGGATGAGTCGATGCGGTTTTCGCGGGCGGTGATTCTTCTGGGCGCCTTGTGGGGATATATTGCCATGACGGGAACGCGACTGATATTTAGAATGCTTGGATTTCAGGATTTCAAGGTCGGCCTTACCCACAACAAACGCTACCTGGTGGTGGGCGACAGCGACGAAGCCGAACGTGTGGCAAAGCTGCTCAGCACCATCGAGATGCAGCCGGCTTTTATCGGATTGGTGAGCCCGCAACCCACCACCGACAGTGCCTTTACCGGCTCGATAGCTGAGATTGAGGATATTGCCAACATTTATAAAATCAACGAGATTATCTTCTGCGCCAAAAGCATCACGTCGCGCAGCATCATCGATAAAATGACTGAGCTGCAATCGCTGCAGGTAGAGTTTAAAATAGCGCCGCCCGAAAGCCTTTCACTCATCGGCAGCAACTCTATAAATACGGCCGGCGACCTCTACACCATGGAGATCAATCCTATCGGCACCTACCCCAACCGGCGCAACAAACGCCTGCTCGATGTGATGATAAGTCTGGTGATGATCTCCGCGCTGCCCATTTTGGTTTTTATGGTGAAGCGCCCGGCACATTTCCTCGCCAACATTGTTATGGTGCTTTTTGCACGCAAAACCTGGGTGGGATATTGCCCTACCGCCAACGACAAAAACGCCCGCCTTCCCGGGATTAAGCGCGGCGTGCTCAACCCGGCCAATGCACTGGCCATCGATAACCTGAGCAACGAAACGCTGGAGCGGCTCAACCTGCTCTACGCCCGCGACTACAAAGTAAAAACCGACCTCGACATTATTACAAAAGGATATAGGAAGTTGGGGAGTTAGATTGTTTTCTTTCCGAATATCAAAACTCCCGAGATTTCCCCGAAGGGCCGGGGCTACGCTCAAGTTCATTGGAATTTAAAGCTTCACAGTGTAACACTGGGTTTTACACAGAGTAACACTGTGTAATTAATTCGTTGTTCCGATATTTCCTTCGACAAGCTCAGCCACCGCAGCCACCACAGCAATCGCAGCCACCACCACAAAGGCGAGCCAGGCTTTTTCCGATATTTCATTTCTTCGGTGTAATAAGTCGCAGAAGGCAGATTCTGCTCCTAAAATACCATTGAAAAGCACGGAATAAGCCACGTTCATCAGCCTGTTCGTTGTTGTAAGGGTTTTAGTATTAAAACGGCAAATCTGAAGTGACTGGAAACTCGCGCTTTAAAAATGAAATTGTAGTTCTAGGCTTTAGAACGTCAACAATTGCTTTGTTTCTACCCAGGGTAGGATTATCATTGCCGATTCAAATTAACTTAACGTTCTCATTTATTTATTAAAAATCTAAAATTATGAAAAAAAGAGTATTAAAAATTTCACTGGTAGTAGTGCTTTTTATGGTTTATGCTGCGACCTTATTTGCTAACGAAAAAAATGGACCGCAAGGCTCAACCAATGCGTTTGCAAAGTATTATGGCCAGGTCATTCCATCTTCAGTAAAGGGTGCCCAGGATGCACTTCTTTTCATTGATTTTGAAGTCCAAGACGGAAAGATACCTGAAGCATTGGTCAGCCTGGGCTACACAGTTAAAGTTGCAACCGATTGGTATGATTTCAGTAGTAAGCTGAATTCCGGTAGTTATGGTTTAGCTGTTGGCTTTAATCAGAACGATCCTTGGGGAAGCTGGAAACCAGGTTTACTATCCGCGCTTACCAATTATATTGCCGGAGGAGGAGCTGTCGTTTTCAATGACTGGCAGAGCGACAATGACTTTGCCATTCTTTTTCAAGCCAGCTTCATGGGTAATGAAAATCAAACAATTATGAATCTTGATCCTTCGATTGAAACGAACCTTCCAAACCCTATTACTCTGGTTAAACATAGTTGGACTGTATTTAGCACAGGGCTTACCACTACCGGAGGTGCAGAGGTACTGGCAACCTTTGCGAATGGTGATGCTGCCATTGTGAGGGGTAATGTAGGTAAAACCATCATTTTGGGCTATCTTACTGACACCCCACCAGCAGCAAACAGGCAGCAATTGTTTGAAAATCTTTTTGAAGCCGTGGCACCTTCTGTTCCCCTCACCAACTGGGCTTTGGGTTTCGGCTTGTTGCTGATGGTTACCTTTCTGGTGGTTCGCTTCAGAAGGTCCATATTTTAAAAAACTGAAAAGATGATTGGTAAAAGCCGCTTCGCAGGGAGCGGCTTTTTTTGTGCTTGCAAGTTTTGATTTTGAAACCTTCGGCATCCGTGGAAATATTTTATTTTTGGCCGCGATTAGCCAGATGTAAGGGTGCGGATAATCTTTTTTAAACTTTTTATTACTACGATAATTCTGAACTTTTAAGAAACTGAAACCTGCCGGCATGTCGGAAAAACGAACGAAAAAACAGAAACAACAAGCGGGCGCACACGAAAAGCTGGCAAAGAAGCAGCATATCAAAAAATTCTGGCGTAGTTTTATGCCTTTGCTTCTGGCCGTGCTGCTGTGGTTGGTCACGCTCACCATCCTGCATCTGCCCGCAATCAGGGACGGCGTGGCGCAGTTTTTTATCAGCTTCACGCTTGACTCGGCGCTTGCATTCGGAAAGCTGTTGTTTATCCCTGTCGAGAGCCGCAGCTTCCCAAACATTACCGTTGATGGTTACACCATGCAAATCGTGATGGAGTGTACCGCCTACAATTTTTACATCTTCGTTTTTTACCTCAGCTTGCTCTCGCCCGTAAGTTGGAGCCAAAGAATACTCACTTTGGTAATCTTTCTAAGTGCAGTTTTTATTTTGAATAACCTGCGTTTTGTCACCATGGGATTCATAGGAAATCAGTCAGCAGAATGGTTTCATTTTATCCACGACTATTTTTGGAACATCCTATTTGGTTTTATGGTTTTCCTGATCTGGGCCTGGCGGTACAAAGGCATTGCAAAGAGGTGAAAAACAAAACCAATTACAAACCAGCTTAAGAAAATACAACATGGCCATTTTAACCTCTACTCCGGGCAGAATCGTTATGCTGCTGCTCATTTCGCTACTTGTCTTTGTGGGATGGCAGGCCGGCCTTGAAACTGCTTATGCAAAAGTGCTCGTTGGAACCACCAATGCCGTCGTCAGCAATTTGAAAGCAGATACGCACATTGAAATCGAAAAAACAACGGAATATGAAGCTGGCTACCAGTTTAAAATATTTACCCGTATCGACGGACGCAAAGCCAGTTATCCTCAGGAACCGGGAAGCCTGTTGCAGCCCTTTGTAATTATACTTTCGTGGCAAATATTCCTGTTTCTTGTGCTAAGACGGAAAGATGCGCTGCAATCCATGCTTGTCAATTTTGGTTTGTTTATTTTGATCCAGGTTATTTTTATGATCCTGCTCACGGACTATTACAACTCCGACGTGCAGCAATACATCTACACGATGATGATGGATAGCTTTTACATCATAGCGCTGGTGTTCGTCATCAAGGATTATATGCTTTATCCTGTCTTTGTTAAAAGTGGTCATCCAAAACGAACCAAAAAATGACAGATATCGGGATCAAAACCGAGCGCCCTTCATCATATGGTTCAAGGCTTTGCTATTCTTTTTTCTGTGTTTAATTTTATCAATAACTTCCAGGATCAGGATTCAATTAAGTTTCAGTTTTGGAATATCATCATCACACTGAAAACAGTTTGATTCCAATTTCCATCGGGAAACAAAAATAAAGATTGTCGAAAAGTAAAATCCCCATCAAGCAGGCAGCCCGGAAAACCATGAGAAATGATTTATCGTACCCCCAAATTATTGTTGATTCCCGTCATCGTTCGGAAATCTGTTTTAATATTACTTAACAGCGTCAGCAGCGCCTTTTCGTGTACTTTTGCGCCTGAGGCGGGCTTGAACATTTGCAAAGTCCCGTTGTTCAATAGCCAAAAACTAGGTTTTATTATTTTAATGAAAAATTAAATGGCCAAATTTGAAATTATTATGCCCAAAATGGGCGAGAGTATTATAGAAGCTACCATTACCAAATGGCTTAAAAATCCCGGCGATACCATTGCCGAGGATGACTCACTGGCTGAAATTGCTACCGACAAAGTGGATTCAGAGATCCCATCGCCGGTAGAAGGAACCATGAAAGAGCTGCTCTACAACGAAGGCGACGTGGTGCCGGTAGGAAAAGTAATTGCCATCATCGAAATGGAAGGCGACGATGAGGAGCCGACTGACGAGGTAGAAGCCACCCCGGAAACCAAGGATGCAGCAGAGCCTAAAGAAGACAAGGAACAGCCTGTAGAACAGGAGAAAGCCGCAACAGAAGAAAAACCAGGCGACTTCTCGGCAGCTTCACGGTTTTATTCCCCATTGGTAAAAAGCATTGCCAAAAAGGAAAACGTCGCTTTGTCGGAACTGGAAAAAATAAAAGGCAGCGGCAAAGACGACCGCGTGACCAAAGATGACCTGTTGCAATACATCGACGATAGGAAAAATCAGAAAGCTCCTACTGCTGCAGCTCCAGCACCAGCGGCCAAAAGCCAGGCATCAGCAGCTCCATCGGCAGCACCCAAAATGGAAGCTCCAAAAGTAACTACCAGCGAAGGCGACGAAATCGTAGAGATGGACCGCATGCGCAAGCTCATCGCCGACCACATGGTTATGTCGAAGCAGGTTTCGCCACACGTCACCTCCTTTATTGAAGTGGACGTTACCAACATCGTCAACTGGCGCAACAGTGTGAAAGATGACTTCCAGAGACGCGAAGGACAAAAGATCACCTACACGCCTATATTTATCGAAGCCACTGCACGTGTGCTTCGCGACTATCCGATGATAAATGCTTCGCTCGACGGAACCCGCATCATCAAACGTAAACGTATCAACATTGGAATGGCCACCGCGCTGCCCAACGGCAACCTGATAGTTCCGGTGATAAAAGACGCGGACGAGCTGAACATGATCGGCATGGCCAAGCGCGTAAACGACCTGGCCGACCGCGCCCGCAACAACAAACTCAATCCCGACGAAATTCAGGGCGGAACCTTTACTGTCACCAACTTCGGCAGTTTCGAGAGCCTCACCGGCACGCCCATCATCAACCAGCCACAACTGGCTATTCTTGGTCTGGGCGCCATCAAAAAACGCCCGGTGGTGCTCGAAACCGCCCAGGGTGACGTCATCGCTATTCGCCAGATTATGATCCTGTCGATGGCTTACGACCACCGCGTGGTAGATGGCGCACTCGCCGGCATGTACCTGCGAAGCCTGCGCGACGCCCTTGAAGGCTTCGATGAAACTATGAGCATTTAGAAAATTATTAAAATAATAATACAAAAGCTGCCCCGGGGTTGTAGAACAACGATGGTGGCAGCTTTTTTTTATAAAAGATCATGGAATTAAAACTCAACAAACCCATTGCCTTTTTCGATCTGGAGACCACCGGCATCAAAGTAGCAACGGATCGCATCGTCGAAATCAGCATTGTGAAAATCATGCCCGACGGCAGTCAGAAAATCCTGACGCACAAAGTTAATCCCACCATTCCTATCCCGGCATTTACTACCGAAATACACGGCATCAGCGATGAGGATGTGAAAGATTCGCCTACCTTTAAGGAGCTCGCCCACGAGCTGGCGCAGTTTTTTGGTAATGCCGACCTGGCTGGCTACAACTCCAACCGGTTTGACATCCCCCTGCTCATGGAAGAATTTCTGCGCGCCGACGTGGACTTCGACCTCAGCGGACGCCGCTTTGTGGATGTGCAAAATATCTTTCACAAGATGGAACCCCGCACCCTGAAAGCTGCCTACCGGTTTTACTGCAATCAGGAACTCACCAACAACCATTCGGCAGAAGCCGACGCGATGGCTACCTACGAAATCCTTAAGTCGCAGCTCGACAAATACCACGGCACCAAATACGAAGAAAAAAACGGGAAGATTACGGAACCTGTGGTAAACGACATCGGGGCGTTGAGCGAGTTTTCGGAGCAGCACAACAATGCCGACCTCATTGGGCACATCATCTACGACGATGAGAAGATCGAAACTTTTAATTTTGGCAAACACAAAGGAAAAAGTGTCGAAGAGGTTTTTGCGCGTGAGTCTTCCTACTACGACTGGATGATGAAAGGGGATTTTCCACTCTCCACCAAGAAAGTGA
The DNA here is from genome assembly GCA_035647615.1 of Bacteroidales bacterium. Taxonomy (NCBI): domain Bacteria; kingdom Pseudomonadati; phylum Bacteroidota; class Bacteroidia; order Bacteroidales; species Bacteroidales bacterium. Next base: position 28,168 of record DASRND010000008.1, read on the forward strand.
TTACAGCCATCAAGCTCAGAAGTTTCAACAAAGGGACGGCTGTGAAATAAACTCTTTTGGTAACTTTTCGTGTGGCTGCTCGTCAATATTATCAAACAGCATTTTATTTTTAATAAAAAAATAATATTCAGCAAGTATGATAAAACGTGGATTGATTGCCGTGATACTATGCGTCGCCGCACTAACCGCGACATCAGCACAGGACAAAGCCGGCGAATATCTGAAAGCAGCCATCGAGCTTAACGGCCAAAACCAATATGATGCGTCCGTAGAACTCTGCAACCGCGCGTTGCATCTGGAGCCTACCATGAGCAGCGCCTGGTTTTTGCGCGGATACAACCACTACTGCTTAGAAAAATATCAGGAAGCCATCAACGATTTTTCGGTGGCGCTTCATTATCAAAAAAATTATTCCGACGCCTACTACTACCGCGGGCGGTCGCATCAGGCCAGCGGCAGTTATTACCAGGCGCTCCTCGACCTGAACAAAGCCCGCAAACTTGACCCCGGAAAAACTTCCATCCTGATGCTGCGCAGTATCTTTCGGTAAGATATCAATCATCATGTGATTTTGGTAGCTTTGCCAATGGATAAAATCATAGGTACTACAATAATGCTAAAGCTTGATTTCCCCGTTATTTTACAAGGATTGGTTTAGAATCAAGGCCAATTGATGGTAAAACCTTAAAAATCCGGAGCGATAAAAACTGGCAAATTTGAATATGACTTAAAATTTATCGGGAACTAATTAATGAAAAAAAAGTACGGCATATCCCTTAGCGGAGGCTCGGCACGCGGGCTTGCACATATCGGCGTACTGCAGGCGCTCACAGAGGCGGGTATTCGACCGCAGGTGGTGGCGGGTGCCAGCATGGGTGCTATTATTGGGGCGTTGTTTGCTGCCGGCATTACTCCGCAGGAGATGCCTGAGTTTTTTAAAAAGGCAAGCATGCTCAGCTTTTTCACCTGGAAGCTTCCGCCACACGGAGGCATGCTTTCGAGCGATAAGCTGGCCGAAGAACTGGAGGAAGTGTTGGGCATCAAAACTTTTGAAGAGCTACAGATACCCTTGTATATTTCGGTGACCAACTTCAGCCGCGGAATTACAGAAATTATCAGCAGCGGCTCCCTGGCGGTGGCGGTGGCCGCTTCGGCTGCAATTCCGTTGATTTTTAAACCTGTCGAAATGAACGGTGACCTGTATGTGGATGGCGGCGTTACCGACAACCAACCGGTTGGTCCGTTGCCCAAACTTTGCCGCCGGACTATCGCCAGCCATGTAAATCACATCAGAAGCGAATATGACTCGACAGCGATTAAGGATGTGGCCGAACGCACCTACAGCCTGGCCATTTATGAAAATGAAAAACCCAACCTGAAGAAATTTCGCTATGTGATCGATCCTCCGGAACTGGCGCAGTTCAGCCTGTTCGACTTTCAGGCCATCGACGAGATCGTGCAGATTGGATATAAAGAAACCAAACGACTGCTTGAGGAAGGGAAGCTGCGATAAACCACGATTTTCGTTAGCATTTGTGCCAACGGCGGGGCTTCCTGCTCGCTGAAGTTATTCTATCTTTGCCTAAATTTTTAAAAACTTATGGCACAGAATCTATCAGAACAGGAACAGATACGCAGGCAATCGCTTGCCGAGCTCACACAATTGGGAATCGATGCTTATCCGGCACAGGAATTTCCGGTAAACGTTACCGCCAGTGAGATACACGAAAACTATCCGGACAAAAAAACTTATGACGATGTGCACCTGGCTGGCCGCATCATGAGCCGCCGCATCATGGGTGCTGCCTCTTTTGTGGAGCTGCAGGATGCTACCGGCCGCATCCAGTGCTACGTGAAGCGCGATAATATCTGCACGGGCGAGGACAAATCTTTTTATAACCATGTATTTAAACAACTGCTCGACATCGGCGATATCATTGGCGTGAGCGGTCGTGTGTTTACCACCAAGATGGGCGAAACAACCATAGAAGCGCATGAACTTGTGATTCTGGCCAAATCGCTTCGACCGCTGCCGGTGGTGAAGGAGAAAGATGACAAAATTTTTGATGCCTTCACCGATCCCGATATGCGCTATCGACGCCGCTACGTGGACCTGATCGTAAACCCGCATGTAAAAGAAACCTTCGTGAAGCGCTCAAAGATGGTGAACTCCATCCGCGAGTTCCTCAACGAGAAAGGTTACCTGGAGGTGGAAACACCCATTTTACAGCCTTTGTATGGCGGTGCTGCGGCACGGCCTTTCACTACGCACCACAATACGCTCGACATGAAACTCTATCTACGCATCGCCAACGAGCTATATCTGAAACGCTTGATCGTAGGTGGCTTTGATGGTGTTTATGAATTTTCCAAAGACTTCCGCAACGAAGGCATGAGCCGTTTTCATAACCCGGAGTTTACACAGGTAGAACTTTATGTAGCCTATAAGGATTACGAATGGATGATGAACCTGGTGGAAGAGATGGTGGAAAAAATCGCTTTGGATTTGCACGGCACCACCGCAGTGCAGGTGGGCGACAACCAAATCGACTTCAAACGACCCTGGAAACGCTTCACAATGTTTGAAGCCATCCAACATTTTTCGGGTGTGGATATTTCGGAGATGGACGAGCAGCAATTGGCAGATGCCGCCAACAAACTCAACATCCCACTGGATGCCACCATGGGCAAAGGCAAAATTATAGACGAGATGTTTGGCGCTCTGTGTGAATCAAAGCTTATCCAGCCAACTTTTATCACCGACTATCCGATAGAGATGTCGCCGCTGGCTAAGAAGCATCGCAGCAAACCGGGACTCGTCGAACGTTTTGAGGCCATTGTAAATGGCAAGGAGCTGTGCAATTCTTTCAGCGAACTCAACGATCCCATCGATCAGCGCCAGCGTTTTGAAGACCAGATTGAGCTGGGTAAACGTGGCGACGAAGAGTCGATGCTGCTGGACGAAGACTTTTTGCGCGCACTCGAATATGGCATGCCGCCAACGGCAGGGCTGGGCGTAGGCATCGACCGGCTGGCGATGGTGATGACGAACCAAAACTCCATACAAGACGTGCTGTTTTTTCCGCACATGCGTCCCGAAAAGAAAAAAGTAGTTCCCCAAAGCGATGATTTTACACGTATGGGCGTGCCGGAGCAATGGGCACAAAACATCATACCGGCTGGCATCGCGTCACCCGACGAACTACGTCAGGCCAAACCTGCGCTCATTCAGCAAAAGTTAAGTGTTTATCGTAAGAAGAATAAACTGGAAATACCCGCTCCAACGCTCGAAGAAATTGAGGTCTGGCAAAAGGGCTGATGGATGAGGTGAGGAATTAATCAAAATGGCAAAACCCCAGTAAAGCATGCTAATCCTCGAATTAATGGATTCAAATTTTGAATCCATTTTTGAATCTATAGCTTTGTGTAGACCCTTGTAAAACAAGGCTGGCGAAAAACAGAAGAATGATTAATTTTTTCATAATCAGAATGAATAACGAAAATAAAAATTGGAATGTTTTTGATAATTGTATTTCAAGTCAATCATTAACAATGTACGTGGTCTGAAAATATAAATTTAAACCTTCCAATATTTCTACCTGCTGTAAACCTCCTGTCCGCCAACGAAGGTTTTTATAACTTTTACTTTTGGCACCTCTGGTAGCGGAATATTCATGATGTCGGCGTCGAGCACCACAAAGTCGGCTACTTTTCCAGGTTCGAGGCTGCCTTTTTTGTTTTCTTCAAAAGCGGCGCGTGCTGCCCATATTGTCATGCCGCGCAAGGTCTCTTCTCGCGTAAGCGCATTTTCAGTTTGAAAACCTCCTTCGGGATAACCTTCGACATCCTGTCGTGCGGTGGCTGCAAAAAATGTCAGCATCGGGTTGATTTGCTCAATTGGAAAGTCCGTTCCCAGCGGAATCCATCCCGACTGATTGAGTAATTGCTTATAGGCATAAGCGCCTTTTACCCGCTCCTGCCCCACCCTGTCGGCAGCCCAATACATGTCGGAGGTGGCGTGGGTTGGCTGTACCGAAGGAACAATGCTGTATTCTCCAAAAAGATCAAAATCTTCTGGCGCAATAATTTGTGCGTGCTCGATGCGCCATCGCAGGTCGTTGGGTCCTTGCAGAGGATCGCCATAAAGGTGCAGCATCATGCGGTTGGCCGCGTCACCAATAGCATGGGTGCAAACTTGATAACCATTGTCGATTGCCTGCTGGCAAATGCTACGGATGGTATCGGGACGGGTGAGCATGATGCCACGGTTGCCCGGATCGTCGCTGTATTCGTCGATGAGCAGCGCACCGCGTGAGCCCAAAGCTCCGTCGGCATAAAGTTTTATGCTGCGTACGCTCAGCCGATCGGTTATGTATGGCCCGCCATCCACGTAAGTATCCAGATTTTCCTGTGTGAGCGAAAGCATCGCATTGATGCGCATTTTCAGTTTTCCGGCATGTTGCAACGAATCGATGATTTGTACCTGCTGCATTTCCAGTCCGGCATCGTGCACGCTTGTAAGACCCACAGCAAAACAATCTTCCTGCGCCAACAGCAATGCCCTGATAATTTCTTCTGTTGCGGCCTCAGGAATCACTTTTTTAACAAGTTCCATAGCGTTGTCGATGAGGATACCGGTGGGCTGCCCGTTACGGAGAATTATGTCGCCACCTTCAATTTTTGTTGTCGCACTGATTCCCGCCAACACCATTGCTTTGCTGTTGACCAGCGCGGCATGCCCATCGATACGGGTAAGCATCACCGGATTGTCCGGGAAAAGTTCGTCCAACTTTGCACGATCCGGAAATTGCTTGTCGGCCCAATCATTCTGATCCCAGCCGCGACCTTCGATCCAATACAACGAAGGGTTTTTCTGATGATGCTGCTGCACGCGTTCCACCACTTCCTCCATCGAGCGGGTTTCTTTGAGATCAGCACGCTTCAAGCGCCCCAATCCATATCCAAGAAAGTGGCAATGCGCATCGATAAGTCCGGGGTAAACTGCTTTCCCACCCAGGTCGTAGACCAAATCAGCGGAGAAGTTGGAGGTGATTTCGTCGTGGCTTCCCACAGCCAGAATTTTCCCATTGGCGATGGCCATGGCTTCGGCGGTGGTGAAGTTGCTGTCGACGGTATAAATGACAGCACCCGTAATGATCAGATCGGCTTTGTCCATTGGTTTGCAAGCATTTATTAAAGTTATCAAAAGGATTAATACAGGAATAATGATGTTTTTCATAAACGAATAATTATGTTGTTGATGCTCTATTTTTAGAGGACAAATCTAATTTACTTAAAATTCCCAAAACCGCTGAAATATCTTTAGCAACCCATTCCTTATCAATAAAATTAACAACGAATTGTTGCTTTTCAGAAATAGAGATACAGCAGCCTGATTTTGGCTCCTGCACCAGGCGGTAGCCTTTGCGCTCAAGCGCCTTTTGGAGCCAGATGCGATGCAGCCCAGCCCCGGATAGAGTTACCTCACCAATCTTTTCGGTGTCGAAGGTAAAGGTTCCAGAAAGCTTGTCGAAAGTTACCTGTGGATTATCAAAATAATTTCCAAATTCGTTTTTCAAAACCATGTCTTCCGGAGTACCGATGGCGATAGGCTTTTCTTTTCCCATCATCCAGATATTGTCGGCAAAGCGGATGGCCAGATTCAGGTCGTGTGTAGAAAGCAAAATTGCTTTGCCGGCGTTTCGTGCAGCCTGCCGAAGAAGTTTTAATATCTCCACCCTTGCCGGAAAATCCAGAAATGCAGTGGGTTCATCCAAAAATATCAAAGGTGTTTGCTGTGCCAGTGATTTGGCGATCATCACTTTTTGTTTTTCGCCATCGCTTAGCTCATCAAATTTTCGATGTGCAAGATTTTTAATCCCAACTTGTTCCAGCGACTGATCTACGATCATACGATCTTCCGTTTGCAAACGCCCGAGGAAACCGGTGTAAGGCGTTCGTCCATAGGCCACCATCGAAAATACATTGGTATTGGCAATGTCCACCTGCCCCGTAAGGACTACACTTACGCGTCGCGCTAATTGTGCTGCGGTGAGAATATTTAAATCGACATTATCAAAAAAAACTTTTCCTGCCAAAGGTTTTTGAAATCCTGCCAAAGTTCGGATGAGGGTACTTTTGCCGGAGCCATTGGGTCCTAATAAGCCTGTCACTTCTCCGGCGTGCAACTGCAGATTGATTTGCTGATGTAACAAATTAACCGCGCCACCACTCAATTTGTAACCAATGGAAAGATCGCTGGTATGCAGACTGGCGTTCATCATTGTGAAACGGAAATTGAGTTACGGCGCAGAATGATCCAAACCACCACTGGTGCGCCGATGAGTGAAGTGATAGCATTTATGGGCAGCGCGCCGTCAAAACCCGGAAGACGCGCGATGAGATTACAAAACAAGGCTAGCGCCATGCCCGAAAGCAGTGTACCGGGCATCACCAGCAGGTGGTCGGAGGAACGCAACAATGCACGACTGAAATGTGGAACTGCAAGCCCCAGAAAAGCTATCGGGCCGCAATAAGCCGTAACAACAGCAATCAGCAGCCCGGAAGTGAAAATTGCAAGCAGCGAAATACGGCGGGTATTGACGCCCAGGTTGCGAGCGTAGTTTTCGCCGAGCAGCAGGGCATTGAGCGATTTTATCATTAGCAAAGCCAACACAATTCCTATTATTAATAAAGGAATAAAGAAAGTAAGTTGCTGCCACGAAACGTTGGCAAAGCTGCCCAGACCCCAGATCACAAAGGCCTGCAAATCTTCTTTTAGACTATAAAACTGCAAAATGCCCACGATGGCCGTAACGGCATAGGCGATCATAATGCCGATGATGAGAATAGTGGCCGGACTGCGAAAGCGGGCGGCCAAAGCCATGATGAGCAGCAACACACCAAAAGCCCCTGCAAAGGCAGCTACCACCACGCCGAAGTTTCCCGTGACGTGGCTGATGGAGATAAACTTGCCGGCGGGCATCGTAATAAAGAGCATCATCACAGCTACGCCCAGACTGGCACCGGAACTTATCCCAAGCACCGACGGGCCTGCCAGCGGATTGCGAAAAAGTGTTTGCATGATTAATCCGGCTATTCCCAAAGCAGCGCCGGCAAACATAGCCGTGAGTGCCTGTGGCAACCGCGCACTCAGAACAATTCCCTCCCAGGCCGGATGCGTGGCGGAATGTCCCATTAATATTCGCACAATTTCGCCCGGCGGTATCATCACCGATCCAACGACGATATTCAGCACAAAAAAAACGAGAACGAGCAGGCTTAGCAACAGCAGCTTGAAAGTAGTATTGTGCGGATGAATCTGATATGTAGCGGAAACGGGCGTCATGGCATCAGATGATAGTATTCATTTTTGTGATCGGGAAGCAGCTCAGGATGAAAGATGTGGATGTAGTCGGCCAGCAGAATGTGGGGCTGCAAAAGCCCTTGTTGGTAATAAGCCGTCGCACGGGTATTGCACACCAGCACCTGCTGTTTTTTGAAGGCCACAAAATTTTTGTAACGCTGATCTTCGCGTTCAAGCAAATCGTAGGTGTAAATGGTATCAGAATAAACAAGCAAGCGCCAATAGTCAGCGCTGAGGCCTCTGTTGTAAACCGCCTCGAAATCGAGCATCAGGCCGCCGGAATTTTTGTCGTCGCTCCAGAGGTAGTGCGCACCGGCATCGAGCAGCATTTGCGCCACATAACTATTGCCACCGGGGAGATTCCAGAAACCACCGTATTGTTTTCCGGCAAGTACTGTGGGCCGATCTGGGGCATTGGCAGCAAGTTTTTTCAAAAAATTATAAGAATGGCTTATTGAATCAAAAATAGAAACGGAGCGTTTTTCTGTGCCGGTAAGAGCGCCCATCATCTTAATCCATTCGGCACGTCCCAGCGGATGGTTTTCCAGAAAGTCGCCATTAGGAACCACCGTTAGCCCGGCGTTGGTTAGCGGCTCATAAGCCTGCCCTGCCTGCGGCGACACCATTACAATTTGTGGCGACAGCTCCATCAACGTTTCGAGCTGATAACGACCAGCAATACCGATCTCTTTGATTTTCCCATTAGCCAATCGCTCTTTAAACTTTTCAGAAACCACATAATCGGCACCAGCCACTCCTACAAGCGTTTCCATCTTATCCAGCGCGTCGAGCAACGAGAGATGGGTAGCCGAAAGACAAACCATTCGCTGCAGCGGCACCACCAACGTTGCACCGTCAGCATAACGATTGGCGGCATGGACACTATCCACCAGATAAAACCGCGCCACAGGATGCAGCGTGTCGGCGGGAGTAAATATTTCGAGCAACTGCTCATTTTCCCCGTTCGTGATACGAAAACCTGTGGCTATCACCGGATTGATTGTAGCCGCGCCGACGGCAGTAAATTCAGTAAAAGAATCTTTGGATTGTTCATCACCACAACCTGCCAGCAAAAGCAGCAAAAGCAGTGACAGCGATATTTTGCGAAAGCTATTAATAAGGTTCCAAATGACAAATGACAAATGACAAATAAATCTCAAAAAACAAATTTCAAATGTTGTAGCGGTTTTGGTCATTGACTTTTCGATATTGAGATTTATTTGAATCTTGTTATTTAAAAATTGAAATTTAACAACGAATTGCAAAGTCTTTATTTAAACTAAAGACCTTGGTCAATCGAACAACTCTTCGTCGCGTTCGAGCAGCAGGATGGAATGTTGTGGGACGATGAAATACTTTTCGCCATGGTACACGATCTCTACAGCGCCTTTTTGCATAAAAATAGCCAGGTCGCCTTCTTTGGCCTGCAACGGGATGTAACGGGTTTTTTCGCCGGTATGCTTCCAGGGTTCGTCGGTATCCTCGGCAGGCGTTGGAATGGGATAGCCCGGACCGGTGCGAATGACGTAGCCGCTTTGTACCTCCTCCTTCTCGGTGTAACCCGCCGGGAGGTAAAGGCCGCCGCGCGACTTGTTGGTCTGCGATTTAGGTTTTATCAACACCCGGTCGCCAACCACGATGAGCCGGCTAATATCAACACTCTTTGCCATTTCAGAAAATGAAGTTTTATCATTTAGTAAAATGCAAAAGTAACGATTCCGGTTTACAACAAAGGCAGGGTAACTTTATAGTATTCGGGCGGGGCTTCTATTTTGATCTGCTCGTCGGCGATGAGTTTGTATTGGCTTTGCAGGGTTTGCAATCCGGTATTTGTTGAATAAGTGCTGGCTTTGTGGTTGCGGTTGTTTTTTACGAAAAGGCTTTGCTGGCCGGCAACTATTTCAATTTTCAGCGGATTCTGCTTGTTAGCGATGTTGTGTTTGATGGCGTTTTCGACCAATAGCTGGAGGCTCATGGGCAGGATTGCCCGTTGTAGTAGGGCTTCATCCACATCTATTACAACTTGCAAACCCTCACCGATGCGCTCTTTGTGCAGAGCAATGTACGACTCGATAAATCGCAGCTCCTCCTGCAGGCTCACGGTTTTTTCTTCGTGGCTCTTCAACACATAGCGGTAAACATTGGTGAAATTTTGTGTGAAAGTTTCGGCTTCGTGCGGGTTAAAGCGGATCATCGATTTTAAGACACTCAGGTTGTTGAACATAAAATGTGGATTGAGCCGGTCTTTTAATGAGTTGTAATCGCTTATTAATTTGGCCTGTTTCAGCTCGTCGATTTCTTTGCGGTTGTTAATCCACTCTTTTCCAAGATGGGTTATAATGATGATGAGTAAATGGATTATTAGAATCAAAAGGCCTGTAATCAGTACAATTTGGGTGATGCCATGATCCAAAATATTTTCATCACCAAAAACTTTTCGTGCAATTTGAAACCAAACAAATATCAATAACATCGAAAGCCCAATGACGCTAATGGCCTGCAGGTAAATGTTCCATTTATAGCGTTCGATTCGGTTGAGTATGCGCATTAGCAAAAGGTTGAGCTCCATAATGCTGTTGAATGCAATTGCAGCAATAAAATAGGCGAGTGTCTGTAATTTGTCGTGAATCGGAGGCTCATCGGCCAGCAGTTGGGAAACGTGAATCAGGATAATCGAAACCACAGTGATGATCAATAGCCTGATGAAGACATACCGCGGCTTGTATGAGCTCAGGTCGATTAAAAACTGAAGTCGTTTTTCATCAAACATATTCGTTGTTTTCTTATTTCCCCATCCAAATTTTAAACTCAGTGGCCTTTAGGCGGCTTACCGGTATTTCAAAATCAGGCGCAGGCTTCGTCGCTACTTTTAACTTTCCGCCCAGGTCATTATAAATCTTTACTACAGCATCGATGTGGAGAATGGTTTTGCGATTTGCCCTGTAAAACTCCACCGGGTTCAACTCTGATTCCAACTGCTCCAGGGTGTAATCCAAAGTGTATTCTTCGCCATTAAAATCGACGGCAAAGGTGAGCTTATTTTCGCTGTAGATGTAGGCTATCGTTTTGGTTTCGATGGTTTGCCAGGTGTTGACTCCGGCAACCAGAAATCGTGTGCGGTATTCTTTTTTTCCGGAAAGGATATTTTTGACAAGCTGGTCGTATTTCTCCTGAACATGAAAAGCCTCACTTCTCCCGGATTGAAATTCCGATAAAAGCTCTTCGTACTTTATAATGGCTGCCTCAAGTTCGGTTTTTTCGATGGGTTTCAGCAGATAGTCGATGCTGTTCACTTTAAATGCCCGGATGGCATATTCGTCGTAAGCAGTGGTAAAAATAATCCGGCACGACGGCGGCAGTGCCACCTGATCGAAAATAGAAAAACAAATGCCATCGGAAAGCTGGATATCCATGAGGATGATGTCGGGGGCTGAATTTGATTTTAACCAGGTCACGCTCTCCAGCACACTTTCGAGTATGGCTTCTACCTTCCAATGCGGACGCAATTCATCAATCAATTCACGCAACATGCGACTGTTAGGCGCTTCGTCCTCTACTATTAAAACCCTGATGGCAGGTTCGGAATTATTATTCATGATATTTTTAGTAAAACAAAACTATACTTTTGAGCGAATGTGCTCAAAAACACTTCTCATCACTCATCACACACCAACCGATTGGATACCCGCAAAAAGTTGCTTTCGTGGATTTTAAAATTGGTAAGCGCATCAATTTTATTGCTGTAAGCATTTTGCCATTCAGCTTTTGCTTCGAGCACATTTACAATGGTTTCCATACCCACCTGATAGTTGTCGTCGCTAATGCGCATATTTTCGTTGACCTGCTCCAGCGCAGTATGGGCCATTTCTACGCGCGCCCAGGCATCGGCATAGTTGAGTCGTGCCTGTTCTATTTCGAGCTGCAAATAGTTGGTGGCTTGCTGTAGCTCCAGCTGTTTGGTGTTATAATCCGCTTTGGCCGATTTTATTTTACCTTTTCTTTCGCCAAAGGTAATAATGGGAATGTTGACGCTGGCCAGGGCATTAATGCCATGCTGATCGTAATTGTCCATGTCTTTCAGTCCCATCACCAGATAATTGTAGCCCACCGAAACGCCCACCGTAGGAAGGTATTCGCCACGAACCATTTTTATGTTTTGCTCAGCCATATCTACCTGGCTTTGCATTAGCTGATATTCGAGGCGGTTGCCGGCACGCACATCAATCAGGGAATCCGAATTGAAACGCACGTTTGTGATGCTGTCGTGAATTTGCAGTTGTGTGTTCAAATCTACGCCTATGATGCGGCACAAAGCCATTTGCGATAAAGCCAGCCCGGTTTTGGCTTTCTGTGCCTGCAGTGCAGCTTCATTGTATTTCACCTGCACTTTCAGCAGCTCGTTGCGGCTGACCATGCCTATGTCGTAGCTGCCTTCCACCACTGTAGCAAGTTCCTCCAGCAGCTTTTTGTAATCTTCGGCCAGCTTTACTTTTTCCTTCACCGAAAGGTACTGATAATAGGCCTGGTCGGTGGCGTAGATAAGTTCGGCCTGTTGCAGCATTCTGTTCTTCCCTGCCATATTTTCGCCGATGCTTGCCATTCTGTTGCCGGCAGCAATCTTGCCTCCGGTATAGATGGGTTGCTCTGCCGCTAAATTGGCCAGGGCAGTTCCATACATTGTGATATCGAGTGGAAGATAGCCATAGAGATTGAAAACCGGATTGCCATCCGGGCCAATGAGAGGCTTGCCGGTAAATGGATTGATAGCAACATTGGGCACCAGCCCGCCGGCCAACGGGTCTAAAACCAAAGTAGGCAGTATAAGCTCTTCGTGAATTTCCTGCTTTGAATACAAGCCTGTACCAGTGAGCGAAATGTGAGGAAAACGCGCCGCTTTTGCAGCCATTCTCTCACCTTGTGCTTTGTAAATTGTTTCGTCGGCAATCTTCAGTGTTTCACTATTTTCGATGGCCATTGTCCTGCATTCTTCCCGGCTCAGCACCAGCGTTTGCTGTGCTATCAAAAAATTGGATAAAAATAGCAGGAAGACAAGCAGTATTGAGGTTGTGTTTTTCATATTCATTACATTTTTAATAAAATTGGTCTGCATCACTAACTGTTGATTTTTACACGATAAAAAACAGAATAGAGCAAGGGAACAAACACCAGCGTGATGAGTGTTCCTACCAGCAGACCTGAAATAATTGTTACAGCCATGGCCTGATACATGGGGTCGGTGAGCAGCGGAAGCATGCCGAGGATGGTGGTAAGCGAAGCCATGATTACCGGACGCACCCTCGAAATGGTAGCATCTACCACAGCCCGGTAGGCCGTGGGGCTTTGCTTCATGAGCAACTGAATTTCGTCGAGCAGCACAATGGCATTTTTGATGATCATACCCGATAATCCAATGGCGCCGATAATGGCCACAAATGAAAGGGGCTGGCCGGTGAGTAACAAACCCGGAATAATACCAATAAACGACAGTGGCAGGCACAGGATAATGATAATCGGACGGCGGTAATCGTTGAACAAAAGCAACAGCACCAGCACGATTATACCCGCCGCCAGAGGCAGATAGCTGACGATCCCCTTCAGCGCATCAACTTTTAATTCCGATTCTCCCACCCATTTAAAACTATAGCCTGGTGGCACCTCTATGCTTTGCATAGCCTCATCAAGCTCTGCCTGAACCTGCGCTGGCCCAACACCATCCATCGGTTCGCATTGCGCCTGGATTACTCTTTTCCCATTTACACGCCGTACCACCGGCTCTTCCCAGTCCATAGCAACATCACGGGTAACTGTGCTTAAAGGAACGGCAGTGATTGCTGAGTTGATCATATCATCGGGGCTAAGTGCGCCAGTGGCTATTTTCTGCATGGTGGTGTTATTCATAACCCCGTTTAAATTGGGTAAAGTCCCCCACACCGGTATATCGTTCAGATTTTCGATTCTTTTTCCATTGGCTTCTCTCACCATCAGTCGCAGCTGCAAGGGCGTTTCACCCTGATAAACTTTTGCGATCGGCAAACCGTCGGTTGCGGCGAGTATGGCAATGCTGATATCATTGCGCGTGATCATGGCTTTGTTGGCAGACAGCGGATTGTATATGGCCGTGAGAGATTTTGCTTTGGGCTCCCAATCGCTGCAAACGGTGTATTTGTCTACATTTTTATTTTGCAACATGTAGTGCTGTGCTTTGTCGCTCAACTGTTTTAATACTGCCGGGTCAGGTCCGGTAAACTGCGCTTCCACCGTGTGCGACGACAGTACAGATATGTTGTATTTGCGAATGCGGCTCATTGCTTCGGGATAATTGGTGTGGATATATTCGGCCAACACCGGACGCATTTTCATCATCGTTTTGAAGTCGGTGAAGTTAATGATGAGTTCGCCATAATTATCCGCATTCTCAGTCATCATAGGGCGCACCAGCATATAGCGCATGGGTGTCATTCCATGGCTGCTCGCCACCATTGTCACTTCACTGAAAGTATTAACATAATCGGTGATTTCTTTTAAATCTTGGTTCACCTGATCGGCCGTACTGCCTCTGGGCAGTGTGTATTCGACGTAACATTGGTCGTATTTAAAGTCTGGAAAGAAAGTCTGATCGACTCTTGTAATCATGAGCATAGCAACAAAGAAAAGCACAAAAGTGGAGAGCACAATAAATATCCGGTGGTGCATGCCCCATTCCAAAATGCGGGTCAGACGGCGGTAAATGGGTTTATCATAGGTATCCACACTTTTCTGTCCCTTTTTATTGCGTTTATTTTTTAAAAAAATGGCAGAAAACAAAGGAACCTGGGTCAATGCCAGCACCCAGCTTACTGCCAGGGAAATAGCCAAAACAATGAAGAGATCACGAATATACGTTCCCGCTGTGTCGGGCGAAAGATAAACGGGAAAGAATGCAACTATGGCAATGGTGGTAGCGCCCAGAAGCGGTATGGCCGTTTGCTTGGCAGATTTGGTATAAGCCGTTTTTCCATGGAGGCCTTTATCTCTTTCTTTTAAGATACCATCTAAAACCACAATGGCATTATCCACAAGCATCCCCATGGCCACAATAAAAGCTCCCAGCGAAATACGCTGAAGGGTTCCATCGGCAGCAAGCAACAACGGAAAGGTAGCCAGAATCGTTAGCACCAAACCACTGCCTATAATAACTCCACCGCGGAAACCCATGGTAAACATTAGTACCACAATTACGATTATAACAGAAACAACGAGGTTCCACATAAAACCTGTGATGGCTTCATTAACCTTTTCGGGCTGAAAAAACACCTTCTCGAAAGTAATACCCGTAGGGATTTGCCCGCACAATTCTGCCAGCTTCTCCTCTACCCTTTTGCCAACTTTCAGGATGTTATCGCCACTCTCCATCGAAAGACCGATGGCCAATGCTTTTTGGTTATTATAATAAAAAGTATTTCGCAAAGGCTCATTGTAAGCCATTTCCACATTGGCAATATCGCCCAGATTAAATGAAGAGCCGCCAATGGCAGTAATCAGGATGTTGCGGATATCCTCAACGGTAGTGGCTTGTCCATCGACTTTAACACGCAATTGCTCTGTTCCCGACTCCAAATTGCCGGCATACACCACTTTGGTATAATCGCTTAATGCCGAAAATATCTGTAACGGCATAACCCCCATCTCACTCATCTTGTCGGGTGAGAGGGTGATGTGTATTTCGGGCAACTGTTCGCCATACACGGTAACCTTACGCACACCTTTTACTTCGAGCATGTTTTTGCGGATGAAAGCCGCATAATCACTCATTTCCTGATAAGAAAAACCCTCGTCGGCCACCATGGCATAAAACATCCCGTACACATCGCCCATATCGTCCATCACTATGGGTTTTTGCACGCCCTCGGGCAACCTAAGCATGGCCAGCTCCAGTTTTCGGCGCAGGAACTCCCAGCGCTGTGGAATTTCATCTTGCGGCACGTTCATCTTAAGCTCCACCTGTATTATAGATACATTGGCCTCGGAGCGTGAATTTATTTTGTTGATGTCGGCCAACGCCGAAATCTCATTTTCCAAAACATTGGTAACCTCCATTTCCACCTGGTGCGCCGTGGCACCCGGATACACCGTTACCACATTCGCCATCATCACCGCAATCTCAGGATCTTCGAGCTTGCCAAGTCTTTGATATGAATAAATTCCACCTAAGACGATGGCTACCAAAAGAAAATAAAAAATATTCTTTTTCTTAAAAACGTATTCGGATATATACATGATGAGTTTTTTTACAACAGATTACCAACATTTGATTTGCTCGCGGGAGCCACCACCTCCACCGTGTCGTTTTCCGACAGAAGGTTGAGGCCGCCAATCACCACCTGATCGCCCGCTTTAAGACCTTCGGACACCTGCAGATGTCCATCCCTGATCTGCTTGCTCAGCACTATTTTCCTGCTGTGAATTGTGTTGTTTTCTACAAGCCAAACATAGTTTTGGTTGTCTTTCTCGAACACTGCACTCGCCGGAAGGCTCACCTGGGAAGTATAGGGCACAGCATAATATACATTTACCGATACATTCATTCCGGGCGATAACAGCGAATTGGCCTCAGGCTCGTGATGCAGGTAAATCGTATACAAGCCGTTGTTGTTGGCATTGATGCTGTAATTATCCATGGTGAATGCAAAGGTTTTTCCGGGGATATCTTCCTGCAAACATTCAATTTTAGTAATGGCGTCTCTTTTCAAAAACATGGAGGGCGGCACATTCAGTTCTACCCGGAGCTTGCTCACGTCGACCAGCGTAGCAATGGGTGTTCCGTGATTTACCATTGCGCCGTCGTCGAACATCACCTCGGAAACATAACCCGTAAATGGTGCGTACAGCCTGGTGTCGTTCAACTGGTCGTTGGCGTTTTTTAAGTTCGCTTCGGCCATCTCTTTGCCCGCCTTCATTTTTTCGTAGTCGTTGTCGGAAACACTGTTTCGCTGGTGCAATTGCTCCACACGTGCATACTCCGAGCGCAATTGTTCTGTCTGTGCTTGTGCAGCGGCTTTTTGCACTTCATAATCGCGGGAATCCATTTCAGCAATCAACTGCCCTTTTTTCACATAATCCCCTTCCTTAACAAGAATTTTGCGGATGGGGCCGGCCACACGAAAAGCAAGGTTAATTTTTTGATTTTCTTTTACAGTCGCCGGAAACTGTTTTTGCTCAGGCAGCGAGTCCTGATGCACCCAGGCCGTTTTTACATACTTGACGTAATCGCACGAATTGGCGTTTTTGTGCTCCCCACAGGATGTTAACACTGCCAGAATCAGTGCGATACCAATCACATGAAAGAAGCTTTGCAGCTTTGAAGTTGTATAATTCATTTTGCTCATTTTTTGTAACTCTTTTTAAAATCATTAATCTACAAAAATAGATTGATCCAACAAAACAGCCGGGGAATCAAGCATCTAAAATACCGAAATGCTCAAATTGAGGAGTGAAATGCAGGAAACTACTCCTGGAAAAAGCGCATCACGCCCAAATGAAAATTCAGTGGTAAAGAAAATAGATCAATTGCCGGAATCAATTAACGGGTGAGGATTATTTTTGTAAATTTGGTGCATGGGATCGAAATTTAAAAAGTGGTCATTTTTTTAATAAAACTCAAAAATATTAGTGCCATGAAAAAATCAATCTACTTTATTATTGTAATGATTTTTCCGGTTGTGCTATCAGCACAATGGCAGGAAATTTATTCAACAACAGACGTTTTTTTACTAAATAACATCAAGTTTTTCGACGAACAAACAGGGGTGTTATTAGCCAATGATGGGTTCATCAAGATGACCCAGGACGGAGGGCAAAGCTGGGAGCAAATTATTTACCCAAATCAAACGGCATCCATGGCTGACTTTTTTGTCTTTGGCAACAACAATTATCTTGCATTGGCAAACAATTGGGGTAATTCAAGTTTTATGGTAAGTACCAATAGTGGCGCATCGTGGAATGAGGTAAGCCCCAATATCTTTTTTCCGCAGGCAGTAGATTATTTCAACAGTAATCTGGGGTTTTGTGCGGCTTTTGATATAGAAAGTTCAATCACAGGCCAGGCTATCTACAAATTAGGAGGGATTGGCCCGGATCAATCCGCAGAGCAGGTTTATTTCACCGAACTGGAAGGCTACTTCGATCACATCTTCTGCCTCAACGACGAGGTAGTGTTGGCAAGCTTTGAGATATCCGACAACAATCCGCCTTTTCCACAATATACAGGCACATTGCTGCGAAGCGATGACCAGGGTAGCACATGGGCGCAGGTGTTGCAGCTCAGCGACAATAAAATGTTCCAAAAAATAGGCTTAAGCTTGGATGGCACTTGCCTTTACGCCCATACATGGGATGAGGTGTTTTATTCGATGGACGAAGGCTTGACCTGGGAAACCCAACCGATATCACTTGTCACCGTCGATTTACTTTCGCGACAGGAGGCCTATGGTGTAGTGATAACGTCGGGATTTGGAACGATGATCGACACATTGAATCTCGCCTTTACCGCCGATGCCTGGCAAAGCTGGACAGCACAACTAAAAATTCCTTTTGATCCATTTTATATCGACCGCTCCCTGCATCTGCAAATGCTTAGCGCAAATACCGGATTTTATTCTTACTACAATCAATTGTTCAAAACCACCAACGGCGGCTGGGTAGGCATCGACGAGCAGCCGGCGGGTAATCTGGCAGAATTGGTAGTTACGCCCAACCCGGCAAAGGAAAGTTTTTGGGTTGGTCGACCGGGCACAGGGATAGAAGCTACAATCAAAGTTTTCGACAGCCGCGGAAGTGTGATATTCTCCAAAGCGATTGATCACGACCGGCAGTCATTACAAATTGATGCTTCGACGTGGCGCCCGGGCATCTATTTTATCAGCCTTGAAGATGTGTCGGGAAAGCAGACAAAGTCAAAATTAGTGATCCTATAAAAACCCGGACAAAAATCTCTGGATTACAATGCTATTACAAGCAGCACAAAAAAAAAGAGCGAACCAAAGCCGGTTCGCTCTTTTTATTTTCTATTTATCAGCAGACTTTTATGCGTTTTCAAAAGTCAGCTCTCCTTGCTTTGCATCTATCCTAATGGTGTCGTCGCGGGTAACGCGGCCGGCCAGGATCATTTTGGAAAGCTCGTTCATCAGGTTGCGCTGGATGACACGCTTTACCGGACGAGCGCCATATTGCGGATCGAAACCAGCATGGCCTATCCAATCCAAAGCGGCAGGCGTTAGTTCCAGATGAATTCCGTTTTTGTCGAGCTGTTTCTGCAACATGTGAATTTGCAAATCGACAATCTCGCGTATTTGTTTTTCCGAGAGCGGGCGGAACATGATGATCTCATCTATGCGGTTGAGAAACTCCGGGCGGATGGTGCGCTTTAACAACTCAAAAACCTCCCGGCGGGCGGCTTCAAACTTCTGTTCGTCGTCGCTGTCATTTTCTACGCCAAGCATTTCCTGTATTAGATGCGAGCCAATGTTGGAGGTCATAATGATGATGGTATTTTTAAAATCTACCAGCCTTCCTTTGTTATCGGTAAGCCTGCCATCGTCGAGCACTTGCAGCAGGATGTTGAAAACGTCGGGATGTGCTTTTTCGATTTCATCGAGCAGAATCACCGAATAAGGTTTGCGACGCACGGCTTCGGTAAGCTGGCCGCTCTCTTCGTAGCCCACATATCCTGGAGGGGCGCCGATGAGTCGCGAAACGGTGTGGCGCTCCTGATACTCCGACATATCGATGCGGATCATAGAATTCTCATCATTAAACAGAAACTCGGCCAATGCTTTTGCCAACTCGGTTTTCCCGACGCCGGTGGTTCCCAAAAATATGAAAGAGCCTATCGGACGGCGGCTATCCTGCAACCCGGCGCGGCTGCGGCGTATGGCGTCGGCAACGGCAGTGATGCCTTCCTCCTGCCCCACCACGCGCTGGTGCAGCTTACTTTCGAGATGCAGCAGTTTTTCGCGTTCACTTTGCAACATCCGGCTCACCGGAATGCCTGTCCACCGCGAGACGATATCGGCGATATCCTCGCTGTCAACCTCCTCTTTTATCATGGGACTGTCACCTTGCACGCTGCTAAGGCGGGCTTTCAGTTTTTCGAGTTCATCTTCGTTCGCTTTAATCTTGCCGTAACGAATCTCGGCCACTTTGCCGAAGTCGCCTTCCCGCTCGGCGCGGTCGGCTTGCTGGCGCAACTCTTCGATGTCTTTCTTGCGGCTTTGAATGGCTTCCACCACCTCTTTCTCGCTCTGCCACCTGGCGCGTAAAGCGTTGCGCTGCTCGCTGAGGTTGGCAATGTCTTCCTGCAACTGA
The DNA here is from genome assembly GCA_035647615.1 of Bacteroidales bacterium. Classification (NCBI taxonomy): domain Bacteria; kingdom Pseudomonadati; phylum Bacteroidota; class Bacteroidia; order Bacteroidales; species Bacteroidales bacterium. The sequence continues at coordinate 47,876 of DASRND010000008.1, forward strand.
TTGAGCTTTTCCTTATCTTTTTCGCGTTTGATGGCTTCGCGCTCAATCTCCAGATGACGGATGCGGCGCTCGATCTCATCGAGTTCTTCGGGCAGCGAGTTGATCTCGAGACGCAATTTGGCGGCAGCCTCATCAATGAGGTCGATGGCCTTGTCGGGAAGAAAGCGATCGGTAATATACCTTTGCGATAGCTCCACAGCAGCAATGATGGCATCGTCTTTAATCCGCACGTGGTGGTGCGTTTCGTAGCGTTCTTTGAGTCCGCGCAAGATAGAGATGGCGTCGAGCGTGTCGGGTTCATTCACCATAACGATCTGGAAACGGCGTTCGAGGGCTTTGTCTTTTTCAAAATATTTCTGATACTCTTTAAGCGTGGTAGCCCCGATGGCGCGCAGCTCGCCACGTGCGAGTGCCGGCTTCAGAATGTTGGCGGCATCCATGGCACCTTCGCCACCGCCGGCACCCACTAAAGTATGTATCTCGTCGATAAAGAGCATGATTTCGCCAGCGGAATCCGACACCTCTTTGATGACGCTCTTGAGCCGCTCTTCAAATTCGCCTTTGTACTTGGCACCGGCAATCAAAGCGCCCATGTCGAGCGAAAAAATCTGTTTTGATTTCAGATTTTCAGGGACGTCGCCATTGATGATCCGGTGAGCGATGCCTTCGGCAATAGCCGTTTTTCCCACACCCGGTTCACCAATGATAATCGGGTTGTTTTTGGTGCGTCGCGAAAGAATCTGTAGGATACGCCGTATCTCCTCATCACGACCAATCACAGGATCGAGCTTGCCGCTGGCAGCCAACTCGTTCAGATTTAGTGCGTAACGATTCAATGCGTTGTAGGTGTCTTCGGCATTTTGTGTTTGCACAGTTTGCCCTTTGCGCAAAGTTTTGATAGCTTCCGGCAGATTCTTGCGATTTACACCATACTGATTGAGCAGATCAGCGGTTTTATCATTTACCGAAAGGATACCCAGCAATACATGTTCGATGCTTACAAACTCATCACCGAAATCTTTGAGGTACGACAGCGCCTTTTGCAAAGCGGTATTGGCATCGGCCGAAAGATAGACCTGCCCGCCGGTTTGCCGCGCATACGTCAGCAACAGCCGGTCGAGGTCGGCAGTCAATGCATTCATATCTACATCCATTTTCTTTAGCAGAAATGGAATCACATTTTCGTCAATCAACAGAAGGCCTTTGAGCAGATGCGCAGTCTCGATTTGCGGATGCTGCGATGCCTGCGCAATCTCCTGTGCTTTCTGTACGACCTCCTGAGCTTTTAAAGTGAAATTATTAAGGTTCATAGGTTGTTAATTTTTTTGTTGAGAAAAGTAACAATCAAACATCCGGCCACCAGGCAAAATCGGGATTTTGATGCAAAGATGTCAGCTAACCTATTGATTTCAAATGTCTTTTTGTCTATTTTATTAATTATTAAAATAGAAATAGCTCAAAATGAAGATCATTAAAAAAACATCGAACCTGAAATTTTTGCAGTCGTTTACAATATTTTGGGCAGGAAATCATTCTCTTGATTAAAAATTTTGCACCTATGAGCATAGCAAACAAAAAAAAGACGCTGGTAATTGGCGCCAGTATGCGTCCCGAACGCTATTCGAATATAGCCGTCAACAAACTTAATGCTGCCGGGCACCCCGTGGTAGCCCTCGGACTGCGAGCTGGAATGATCGGCGAAACGGAGATTCTCACCGGCTTTCCGGATGTTGCGCACATCGACACTGTAACGATGTATGTGGGAATGGCCAATCAGCCACAGTACTACGATTACATCCTGAAAACTATTTCGCCGAAGCGCATCATTTTCAATCCAGGTGCAGAAAATGAAACCTTTAAGGAGCTGGCCCTCCAGCAAGGCATCGAGGTGGAGGAAAGCTGCACGCTGGTGATGCTTTCCTTAGGTTTGTATTAGCATGGCGAATTTGCAGTTGCAGAATAAACCTTATTTTCGCGACTTAAAGTAGCACAAGAAGCATGGCATCACAAGGCATAAACAGAACTTTTTTGATCATCGGAATCATTCTATTGATGCTGCTGCATGTTTCCAATATTGCCGTGGCGCAGGAGCCACAGCTTGCCGATACAACCCGCGCATGCATGGCTGATAGCGTGCTACTCGATGCCGGCGGAGGGTTTATCAGTTATCTGTGGAACACCGACGAACAAACGCAAACGATCATTGCCAGGCAATCCGGAAAATTCAGCGTGCTCTGCACCCGCCCTGACATGACGGTGGTGGAAGATTCCACTTTCGTGATCATGCAAAATGCCTACATCGACATGGTGGATACCATTCTCACCTGTTACACTGAGCCGGTAACGCTCTGTGTGGTTCCCGACACGCTCATGTATAAATGGACATCGAATGACCCGGAGCTTTTTATCCCTTTCAGCACACTCGCTTGCGTGGACGTGATTCCCGAAAACGACACCACCACCATTTACGTACAAATCAGCGACAGCGCCAACACCATCGTTTGCACCGACAGCGTGCAAATCTGGCTCTATCCGCGCATGCGCTTTGTCGAAGTGAATCAGATCAATAAAGGATGCCCAGGCACCTGCAAAGGGCAGTTGCAGGTAATTGTGGCGGGCGGACTGCCTCCCTACAGCTATCTTTGGCCTAACGCCAGACCAGTTCAGCGTGACTCTATCGCTTTCAGCCTTTGCGAATCTGAATACACCATCGAAGTTACCGACCAATATCTCTGCATGCGCGATACAGCCATCAAAGTGGAAGTGTATGATATGCCTGAAGTGGAAATTGTGCGCGATCCCGACGATGAAATCTATATCGAAAATCCGGTGGTGAACTTTTCTTTTGACAATAAATCCATCGACAGTATTCAGGTTATCGACTGGAGCTGGAACTTCGGCGACAGCACCTACACCAAAGAGGAAAATCCCCGCAAGGTTTTCAATCAGGTGCGCGATTACGATATCTGGCTGAAATACACCACGCAAAACGAATGCATCGACTCGGTGTCGATGACCGTCAACATTCTGGAAACAAAGCTGGATATCCCGGAAGTAATCACACCCAATGGCGATCCTTTCAATCAGTTTTTTGTAATCGAAAATTTAGAACATTACATTTCTACTGATTTGAAAATTTTCAATCGGTTGGGTAAGAAAGTTTATTCATCCTCCAACTACCAGAGCGACTGGGATGCACCCAATCTGACTGAGGGTGTGTACTTTTATGTGCTCGAAGCCAAAGGATATTTCCGTACCGAAACCTTCAACGGAACCATCACCGTGCTGAGATAGAGGATTGAAATTCCAAAAGTCAAAAGTCAAATAAATCTCAATATTCAAATTCCAATGATTCAAACCGCCCGGAGTTTGTGATTTTTAGAATTGTTATTTGGAATTTGGATATTGGAATTTGGAACTTGCACTAAACCCTTTCTTATGATTAGTAAAAAAGCAGCTCGCCTTTGGCAACAAAAGAAAATTCATCAATTATTTCTTTTAGTCGTAATTTTCATGTTTTTGTCTGGTTGTCAAAATGGAGCAAACCGGCAGCAAATCGTGATTTTTCATGCCGGGAGCCTTAGCGTTCCTGTTAAACAAATTACCGAAGCTTACCAGCAGGAACATCCGGATGTGAAGTTTCTCACAGAAGCTGCCGGAAGTGTGGCGAGCATTCGTAAGATAACGGATTTACACCGCGACTGCGACATCCTGCTTTCAGCCGATTATGCAATCATCGACAAGCTGATGATTCCTGATTACAGCAGCTGGAACATTCGCTTCGCTGCCAACGAAATGGCAATAGTTTACGCCAGCGATGCTGCCGACACCATCAGCGCCACCAACTGGCCACGAGTGCTGGCCAACGACAAGGTGCGCTATGGACGCTCCGATCCCGACTCCGACCCGTGCGGTTATCGAACTGTGCTTGTATTGGATTTGGCTGAACGCGCGCTTGATGTGCCAGGCTTACGGCAAAACCTCCTCAACAAAGACCAGCGTTACATACGGCCCAAAGAAACCGATCTGATTGCATTACTCGAAACCCACACGGTAGATTATATTTTTATTTATCGCTCGGTGGCGGTGCAGCACAATCTTGGTTATTTGCTGCTGCCCGATTCGATAAATCTTAAAAAACCCACGCTGGCTGACTGGTATAAAACTGCGAGCGTTGATATTATCGGCTCGGAGCCGGGAACAAAAATCACCCAACATGGCGAGCCTATGATTTATGGCTTGACCATCCCCGAAAATGCACCCAGTCGGGAACTCGCTATTGATTTTCTCGACTTTTTCCTGGATGCTGCCAAAGGCATGCGCCTCATGGAAGAGGCCGGTCAGCCCTCCGTAGTTCCTTCGCCGGCATCGGGTTATGAGCTAATTCCGGAAGTTTTAAAGAAATATGTGCTGCCGCCTGCATGATCAACCCACCTAAATATTCTGAATACTTTCAAGTTTAAAAACAGGCAGAGCCTGTAAAAATAAAACAGACCAGGCAGAGCCTCATCCAAACCTTTTGGATGCCATCTTCTTTGCCAGTGTATATTCTTTAATGTCTTTCATCCAACATCACTGCCACAAAAATTACTTTCTTTGCCAACTGATATGCACCGCTGTGCTAATCGAATTTATTTACATCTAAATCATAAAAAAGTATGAAGAAAATCCTATTACTGATTGCAGCCGTGGCTCTTTTTGGCTGCCAGAATCAAAACACACAACAACAGTCTGCAGCCAATGCCCCGCAGCATCAGCGCGACACCACCGACGCAACCAACAATTTTTACGACAACGAAGATTTGCATTCGCTGCAAACCAACACAGTAGAAATTACCGGCGAGATCGCTAATCCCGGAACCATCGACTTTTCGATGTTGCCAAAGCGCACTATTATTGTAAAAGAAACGCTTCCTTCCGATACAGGCAACTGTTTTGTAGGCGCTTACCGCTACGATGGCTATTCACTTTTTGATATCATCAATGCGCATTATCCGCAAAAAGCCAATCAGGAAGCCTTCCCTCCCATCATCGATCTTTACGTGGTGGTTTCCAACGATCGCGGCGAAAGTGCAGTTTTTAGCTGGGGCGAAATTTATTACCCCACACATCTGCACGACATCATGTTGGCTACCGACGTGATGCGCATCGTACCCTCCAAGACCCACGACCTGTGGCCACTGCCCGAAAAAGCCAAAATGGTTGCCGGAGCCGATCTGCTCACCTCGCGCAACATCGAAAGCCCTTCCAAAATAACGGTACACTCTGCCACCCGCGAATTTGAAGTCGAACAAGGTATGTCGCCGATGTATTCCGAACAATTCGACGTGTATGTTGATGGTGCCAAGACCAAAACCATCAAGACCCTGCCTTCCGACGTTGATCTGGTCAACTTCGAAGCTATTTTTTATGGTCGGGGTCGCGGCATCCACAGCACCACGCCATTTACCGGCGCTCCGCTGAAAAGCGTACTTGCTGATCAATGGCCTATCAACGCCAAAAATATACAGCAGGCCTACATCATTGTTGCTGCACGCGATGGCTTCCGTGGCGTCTATACCTTTTCAGAAGTTTTCAACCGCAACGATCAATCGGAGGTGCTGCTCATCCATGCTCCCAAAAAACTCGATGGCGGGGCATTCAGGCTCTTTCCGGCCGGCGACTTCTTTTCTGACCGCGCCATCAAATCGATCATCAGTATCTGGTTCGAACATTTGTAAGACAACATTTTTATTATGATAAAAAAGAGGCGCCAACTCGAAGGCTTTGAGCTGTGGCTCATACTGCTGGGAGGTTTGGTGCTTCTTTTTATTCTGGCGCCGCTGGTGAACATGCTCATCCATTCGTCGCCTGATTCGCTCTCCAAAGCGCTTCACGACCGGGAAGTTACCGACAGCATCTGGCTCACCCTTGCCACTTCTATGGCAGCCACTGTTGTGATGGCGTTTGGCGCTGTCCCGCTGGCCTATGTGCTGGCCCGGCGCAATTTCAAACTAAAAAGGCTGGTACAGGGACTGATCGATCTGCCCGTAGTTATCCCACACTCAGCTGCCGGTATTGCCATACTTGGGATTATTTCGCGCCAGTCACTGCCCGGAAAAGCTGCCGGAGCGCTGGGTTTCGATCTGGTGGGACATCCGGCAGGCATCATGGTGGCCATGGCTTTTGTAAGCCTGCCATTTCTTATCAACGCTGCCCGCGATGGCTTTGCCGAGGTGCCGGAGCGGCTGGAACATGCTGCTCAAAATCTGGGGGCAAAACCCCGACAGGTATTTTTCAGGATTACCCTTCCACTGGCGTGGCGAAGCATCCTTTCAGGGCTTATCATGATGTTTGCCCGCGGCATGAGCGAGTTTGGCGCGGTGGTCATCATCGCCTACCATCCCATGATAACGCCAGTACTCATTTATGAACGCTTTGGCGCTTTTGGGCTTAACTATGCCCGACCGGTAGCCGTGATTTTTGTAGGAATATGCCTGCTGTTTTTCGTGCTACTGCGCATGCTGGTAAAAGAGAGGAGTCGCTTTGTTAGAAGTTAAAAATCTCTCTGTGCAGCTTGGCGATTTCGCTTTGCGCGATATTAATATCAAAATTAATAAAGGTGAATATTTCGTCCTGGCTGGTCCGTCGGGATCGGGGAAGTCGATATTGCTCGAATCCATTACCGGAATCTATCGCAGCCGATGCAACGGTACGGTAAAACTCGATGGTACCGACATCAGTCACAAGCCTCTGCGTCAGCGTAGAATTGGATTGGTGTTTCAGGACAATACGCTCTTTCCTCATCTTTCGGTGCGCCGTAATATTGAGTTTGCGCTGCGGCTAAATATCAATAATGAACGGCAAATAAAAAGTAAACTCAGCGAATTGAGCAGTCGCTTTCTGCTCGATGATCTGCTGCATCGTTCTGTAACAACCCTCTCAGGTGGCGAAACTCAGCGCGTTCTGTTGGCACGCACGCTGGCTTCCGATCCTAAGATCATTCTGCTCGACGAGCCGCTCACAGGAATAGATAGTCTGCAAAAAGATCTGCTGAAACGACACCTTCGGGCGTTGCACCGCAGCGGACTCACCATTATGCACGTCACCCACGACTTTGAAGAGGCCTACTCGCTGGCTGACCGCATGGCTGTGATGCACGAGGGGCGGCTGCTGCACACCGCCACACCCGAAGCAATGCTTTCACGCCCGGCAGACAAGTTCATCGCCCGGTTTTGCGGACATAAAAATTTCTTTAAGGCACAGGTTTTTAATGGGAAAAGTTTACGGATAGAAGATAAAATTGAGCTACAGCTAAAAAATGATTTAATACGCCAATCGTTGGTTTCGATACTCATCGATGCACGGAAAATCCTCTATTCCAATGTAAAACCTACACTTGACAGCGACAATATTTTTGAGGGAAAAATTCTGGATGTGTTCCGCTCGCCGCTTGGCAAGGAGCTCCTGATAGACATTGGCATTCAAATCTCAGTAATTATCGATGAAACCCTTTCAGATCCATCATCACAGCAAATCGACAAAACAGTATGGGTAGGAATACCGCAGGAGGCTGTGAGAGTGATTGATGCGGAGTATCATTAAAACTAATTCCAAAATTGGATAGCCAACTCATCCTCCAAAATCATTTTTATTAAAGATATTTTAAGAATGCAGCGTGAAGTTATTAATGCGTCGTTTCGGCTTCACTCTGATGAAGATATTCATGATTAAGTTCGTGCCAGGTGGGGAGGTGGTTGTGGTGCCACTTATCTATTACCTGTCCATCTTTCACGAGTACCAGTCCGGGATTGGCCCGGATTATCGTTTTGAGCGTGATGTCGTCGGCATTAAAAAACGGGATATCGAATGGGATGCCTTGTGCCTCGAGAAACTGCTGGATATTGTTAGGCAATGTGGAAGTGAGAACGATAAAGCTGTACCCATTTTCCTCGGCAGCCTCATAGAGCTCGTGTATTTGCTGAAAAGCCATTTCGTCGGCGATATCTAAATCCCAAGCCACAACGATAAAATGATAATCGGGATCCTGGAGGTAGTCGCCCGTAACGTCTTCGCCGGCAAAATTGATAATGGCCAGGTCCATTCCCGGCAAACGGTTTGGATCCTCTATGCGCTGGCCCACAAACTCCCATCGGGCCATCCATGCAGAGTCGCTGTAAGGATAATCAGGCGAAATATACTCCTTCATTTCACCGGTTTCGGTATCACGATAAGTGAGATAATATTTTACGGGTAGCGGATCTTCCACGTAGAGGCGGTTACCGATTTTCCAGGGGCGGAAGTCCATCATGGGCAGATTGATGTGGTTGAGGTACTGAAAGGTGATAAATAGTGCCGCCAGCCCCACAGCCAGTGTCCATTCGGTGGCATTGCGATAGCTGATGCGCAGGCGGTTTCGGTTGGTAAAAACCAGCAGCACCAGCACCATAATGACGATGTTTTTGTAAAAGGTCTGCCAGTTGCTCATGATCAATGCGTCGCCAAAGCAGCCGCAGTCGGGCACCGGATTGTTGAGCGCATCGTTGAAGGTAATGATGGTAAAGACGCTCATCATCAGCAACACGAGCCAGGCGGTAAGACGCGGCTTTACGTTGAAAAGCAACAAGCCCCCCAGGAGCAGTTCGCCCGTGTTGAGCAAAAACGAAAAGAAAACCGCCGCAGGCATCATCCAGTCGACGCCATAGGCGATAAAATAATCCTCAATGCGATAGGCAGTGCCCATCGGATCGACGCCTTTGGAGAAGCCCGAAAATAAAAATAAAAATCCTAAAAAGATGCGCCCCGCGACGAGCATGTTCTTGTCGAAAATTTTGCGGTAACGCAAAACCAAAATAATGATGAAAAGCAACAACACCAAAAATGGCAGGTTGTAACCAACGAAAAAATTGATGAGAATCGCTGAAAAAAGCGTGAGCGCCAAAATGGCCCACCCGGTAACGGTTTTAAGTTTTGATTTGATCATGGAACAGAAATCGAAAGTTTATTTTTTTATTAATAACAAAATAAGCCTGTGCAACAACAGACTTCGGAACTATAAAGTGCTGCTCTCGTCCTCGGCAATTTTGATGAGGGCAAAAAGCGCATAATTGATAATATCGGCATAGTTGGCTTCGAGGCCTTCGGAAACAAGCGTCTTGCCCTGGTTGTCCTCGATTTGTTTTACGCGCAATAATTTCATCAGGATAATGTCGGTGTAGGACGAGATGCGCATGTTGCGCCAAGCCTCGTCGTAGTCGTGGTTTTTGTCATTCATCAGCGCTTTGGCAGCGTAGATGTGCTGGTTGTAAAGCGCCAGCGCCTCGTCGTGAGCAAGCTCGTGGAATTGCCCGCCGCTTGCAAGTTGAATCAGCGCCATAACAGAGTAGTTGGCGATGCCGATAAACTCATCGCGTGCCTGTTCGTCGATTTTTTGTACCGCCTTTTCTTCGATGCTTCGGATGCGGTTAGCTTTGATGTAAATCTGATCGGTGAGCGAAGTAGTTCGCAGAATGCGCCAGGCGCTGCCATAGTCTTTCATTTTTTTATCAAAAACTTCGCGACACTGGGCTATGGCAGCTTCAAACTGTAGATCGGTATTATGCATTATTTCTTCTTATTAATATCTTTCTGATGGTTAAATTCCAAAATTCAAATTCCAGGTCTCTTTTCTCTTTTGGAATTTGTCTTTTGGAACTTGTAATTTGGAATTTTTCTAATGAATAACTTCACATTTCAAGAGAAACCCTGTTTAACGTTCTTTTCTTTTCTTCTTGTCTTTTTTACCTTTTACATCTATATCGGTGCTGTCATCATCGGCTTCCACCTCGTCCTTATCTTTCTGAAGAGACTCGCCTTCTAATGCGATCAGCGCCTTTTTGGCTTCAGCCAGGCTTTTTTCGGCGGGTTTGAGTTTCGCTTTGCCTGCTTTTATTTTTTCTTTGCCTTTGACGATGTTACTTTTTCCCTGTTCATATTTTCTGATGGCCGCTTTCAGTTGCTCATCGGCGGCGCGTTTGTCGAGGCGATATTGTCCGTCGATATCGCGGATACTACTCCGTGCCTTGTCGCGCTGAATACGGTCCTTGGTTTTCGTGTCTTTTTCGAGGCCTTTCTTCTCAGAGCTATATTTTCTGTTGACGTTTGCCAGGTTGTCTTTTGCTGTTTTAATCTCTCCTTTCGCCTCTGTAATCATTTGTTCACCAGCAGCCAGGAGGCTATCACCTTGTGCAATAATTTCACTGGCACGCGCCACAGAAGCCTCGGAGCGGATAACCTTGTCGTGGGCACGCTGCACCGACATTTCTTCACGCGAAAGATCTCTATCCGTTTGCTGAGCTGCAACGGGTATTTGCAGCAGGATGAAGATTGCTGTACAAATCATCCCAAAAATCATTTTTCTTTTCATTGCTGTATGTTTTTAGTGTTTGTTTCCAAAAAAGTGATCAAAGATAAATTGCTTTATTTTGATGGCATGTTAACGATTTATAATTTTTAAGCCGTGCAAAACTAATGAAATCCTTGCTTGTATCAGACAAATGGACATTTGAAAAGCTTACTTTTGAGCAGCCACGCGTAATGGGCATACTCAATTTTACACCGGATTCCTTTTACGACGGCGGCTACCACAGCAGTTCAGACGATCTTTTACGCCTTGCCGAAAACATGATTACCGAAGGAGCCGATGTACTCGATTTGGGCGCCTTCTCTACCCGTCCTGCCGCAAGTGAAGTAAGTATTGATGAAGAATGGGCACGGTTGAAAAATATTCTCCCCCGATTGCGGCGTCAATTCCCGCAGGTAGTGATCTCTATCGATACATACCGCAGCGAAACAGCGCGTTGCGCCATCGCCGAAGGTGCCGACATCATCAACGATATCTCCGGCGGACAGCTCGATCCTGAAATTTTTAAAGTTGTGGCCGCACATCACACACCCTATATCATGATGCACATTCAGGGTACGCCGGCCACCATGCAGATTAATCCCAAGTACAATAATGTTGTTAATGAAATTGATGATTTTTTTCAGCGACAGCTTACCCTTTTAAAAAATAAAGGTGTCGAAGAAAACATTTTGCTCGATCCCGGTTTCGGCTTTGGAAAAAGAGTGGCGCATAACTACCAGCTGCTACACGGCCTGAGGCAGTTTGCACGACATGGCTTTCCGGTGGTGGCAGGCGTTTCGCGCAAATCGATGATTAACAAAATTTTGGGCACCACACCGGATACCGCTCTAAACGGCACCACGGCGGTGAATATGCTGGCGCTGATGAATGGCGCAAGTCTGCTGCGTGTGCATGATGTAAAAGAAGCGGTGGAAACGATAAAACTTTATTGCGCTTATCGCGAAAATGGAGAGGGATCCTAACTATTTATGCCGGTCTTCGAATGCGTTTTTTCCTATAACCTGATAACCTGACAACTTCCTTTTTTTCCCGAAAACCGGGCACAAAAAAAAGGGTAAGCTACCTGTGTCGCACCGCTTCAACCGCCTACCCTTGCTGCCTTCCGACCCTGGGGGAGTTCAGCAGGAGCTGGTCGCACAGGACTTACCCCGCGGCAAAGATAATACTTCCATCTCAACAGCCAAAAAAGTTTTTCTTTAAAATCTAATTTGAAAGAAGCCGACGGTTCGCAGCCTTTAGTCGGCAACAAGCACTCTTTGCCATGTAACCAACATATATTCTTTCCACCACGCACCTTGCGTTTTTTCTTTGCGCCACGCACCATGCGTTTTTTCTTTGCGTCTTGCGCCATTCGCCATGCGTCATGCGCCACGCGCCGTGCGTTCTTTCTTTGCGCCACGCGCCCTGCGCCCTGCTTCTTCTAAAACTTTTTCCGCCTGCTATTGGTTTCCTGTGTACATTTGCACAATAACCAAATAACGTTTCAACAATGAACGACAAAATGTCTAAAACAAATTTCACGCTGATGCATGGTGCAATTCTTGGCGTTATTCTTATTGTTTTCAGCCTGTTGCTTTATCTTCTCGACATGTCGAGCAGCAAATTACAGTATCTCAGCTATGCCATTCTCATCGGTTATCTGCTCTACGCCATGATTCAGTGGCGCGACAAATACAACGAGGGTTTACTTGGCTATGGGCAGGCTTTTTCTACCGGCTTTTTGGTCATCCTGTTCTCATCGTTCGTCATGGCAGCTTATGTAATTTTATTTTATGGATTGGTAGCTCCAGGCGAAATAGCTAAGATGGTAAGCGCAGCCGAAGAAAACGTGCTGCAGATGCAGCCGGATATTACCGACGAGACACTGGACATGACCATGAAAATGACTAAGATGATGATGACTCCCTGGATGATGGCCATCTGGGCTTTTGTAGGTAATCTTTTTATAGGCCTGGTTTTGTCGACAGTATTGGCTGCTTTTGTAAAAAAAGAACCACAACCTTTTTAATTTTCTATGGACGTTTCGATAGTCGTACCCGTTTACAACGAAGAAGAATCGCTGCCTGAGCTTACGCAATGGATAGCCGCTGTGGCCGAAAAAGCCGCGCTAAGTTATGAAGTGCTCTTTGTGGATGATGGCAGCAGTGACGGCAGTTGGCAGGTCATCGAAGGGCTGCAACGCGAATACAACACGGTGCGTGGCATCAAGTTCAGGCGAAACTACGGCAAGTCTGCGGCACTGCATCTGGGATTTAGAGCCTCGCAAGGCGAAGTGGTCATCACCATGGACGCCGACCTGCAGGACAGCCCCGATGAGATTCCTGAGCTTTATCGTATGATAAAAGAAGACAAATACGATGTGGTGTCGGGTTGGAAAAAAGTGCGCCATGATCCCATCGGGAAACGCTGGCCATCGAAATTTTTCAACTGGACCACCCGCCGCATCTCAAAAATAAAACTTCACGATTTCAACTGCGGACTAAAAGCCTATCACCGCGATGTGGTGAAAACCATCGAAATTTATGGTGAGATGCACCGCTATATTCCGGTCATCGCCAAATGGGCAGGCTTTGGCCGCATCACCGAAAAGGTGGTCCAGCACCAGGCACGCAAATACGGAAAATCGAAATTTGGCGCCGGGCGGCTCATCAAAGGATTTCTGGATCTGGTCACCCTCACCTTCGTTTCTAAATTTGCCAAAAGACCCATGCACTTTTTTGGCGTTTTAGGCACGCTGCTGTTTATCATCGGGTTTATCATCGCCGTGTATCTTACGGTGGCTAAATTTGTCTGGCTGGAATATCGCATGACCGAACGCCCCTTGTTTTATTTTGGACTGCTGGCCATGGTGATGGGAATGCAGGTATTTGTGGCGGGATTTGTAGCGGAGATGATCGCGCGTACCTCAACACGGCGCAACTCCTATATCATCGAAAAACGTGTCGGCATCAAAAACATAGAGAATCTTGAAAAATAATCCGCGCCAGCGAAATATCATTATCCTGGGGTCGGCTTATCCGCTGCGTGGCGGCGGCATCGCCACCTACAACGAGCGTCTGGCACGCGCTTATCAGCAGAACGGCGACCAGGCTACCATCATCACCTTTTCGTTGCAGTATCCTAAATTTTTATTCCCCGGTACCACACAATATTCTACCGAAGCGCCACCCGTCGACCTGCACATCGAAGTACTGGTAAACTCCATCAATCCGCTGAACTGGATAAAAGTTGGCAGACTGATAAAAAAACGCCGCCCCGATTTATTGGTGCTGCGCTATTGGATTCCATTTATGGGGCCATGCCTGGGAACCATCAGCCGCATCGTCAAGCGCAATCGCCACTCCCGCATTGTTGCCATCGTCGACAACTATATCCCGCATGAGCGGCGACCGGGCGACAAATTGTTTTCTAAATATTTCATCAAACCCATCCACGGCTTTGTAACCATGTCGCGGCAGGTGCTGAGCGATCTGGCGAAAGCCGACAACAAAAAACCACGGAGATATTGTCCGCACCCACTCTACGACAACTTTGGAGCATTGCAAACCAAAGCAATCGCAAGAGAGCGGCTGAAACTGCCTGCTGATGGGCGCTACCTATTATTTTTTGGATTTATCCGCGATTACAAAGGTCTCGATCTTTTGCTCGAAGCAATGGCATTGCCAGAGGTGATTCGCACCAACGCCCGCCTGATTGTAGCCGGCGAATTTTATGCGGAAGCCAAACCTTATCACGACATCATCCGGAAACATCAGCTTGAGCCGCGTGTGATTCTGGCTACCGAATTTATTCCTAATGAGGTTGTGGCCGATTATTTCAATGCTGCCGATTTGGTGGTGCAGCCTTACAAAGATGCCACACAAAGTGGCGTGACGCAGGTGGCCTATCATTTCGAAAAACCCATGATCACCACCAATGTTGGCGGGCTTTCGGAGATGGTGCCCGATGGCATTACCGGTTTTGTGGTGGAGCCGGATGTAAAAGATATTGCGCAAGCTATTGCCCGGTTTTTTGAAGAAAATAAAGAAGCCGAGTTTGTGGCAAATTTAAAAATAGAAAAACTAAAATTCTCGTGGGAGCGGATGCTCGAAGCCATCGACGAAGTAGCAGCTGCTGAAGCCAGGAATGGATAGTGATTGTCTATAAAGTAGATGTTTTTATAACAAAAAAACAAATCTCAAATGACAAATAAATCCCAAAAATCAAAATCCAAATTAGACAATCATTTCCATAGTATTGCCGCTGGTTGAGCTGGATCTGGTGGCTGAGCTTGTCGAAGCCAGCTCAGCCACCGTGTCGAAGCCAGTATTTCGAAATCAGTCGAAACCTGGTTATTGAGATTTCAAGATTGAGATTTATTTGGGAGTTTCACTCACAGCTTTTGTTTTTAATAATAATGAAGAAATCAGAGCACTACAAATATTACAGGAGTAAATCGCCGCTGCGGCTGGGCCTTGCTGGCGGTGGCACCGATGTAGCTCCCTATTGTGAACTTTATGGCGGCGCCATCCTCAACGCAACTATCAGCCTGTACGCTTATGCTACCCTGCAACCGCGCAACGACGGCAAAATAGTGCTGCACGCCATCGACAAAGAGGAAGTGCTCACCTTCGACAGTCAGCCTCTGCTCCCACTCGACGGGCAGCTCGACCTTCTCAAAGGCGTCTATAACCGCGTGATCCGCGATTTTGACCTGAAACCTTTATCATTTACCCTCACCACTTACGTGGATGCTCCGGCAGGATCGGGACTGGGAACGAGTTCTACGCTGGTGGTTACGATATTGGGCGCTTTCGCTGAATGGCTGCGGCTACCGCTGGGCGAATACGACCTGGCAAAGCTGGCCACCGACATCGAACGAAACGACCTTGCCATCGCCGGCGGACGACAGGATCAATATGCTGCTACTTTTGGCGGCGTGAATTTTATGGAGTTTTCGGCCAACGATAAAGTGATCGTCAACCCATTGCGCATCCGCACCGCTTATCTGCACGAACTCTCCAACAATCTGGTGCTTTATTATACCGGCACCAGCCGACTTTCGTCGGTAATCATCGAAGCACAGCAGCGCAACGTGGTTAATAACGAAACTGTTTCGATAGAAGCCATGCACCAGTTGCGCCGGCAGGCGGTGATGATGAAAGAGGCATTGCTTAAAGGTGAACTTGACAAACTGGGAGAAATTCTCGATTTTGGATGGAAACATAAAAAACTGATGGCGGATAACATCACCAATGCTGCCATCGATGAAATATATGATGCGGCATGTAAAGCAGGTGCTACCGGAGGCAAAATCTCAGGCGCCGGTGGTGGTGGATTTATGATTTTTTATTGCCCGGGAAACAGTCGCGCACAGGTAGTAAAAGCACTCCAGACATTTGGAGGCCAGGTAAAACGTTATGAATTTACTACCGGCGGACTTACTACGTGGAGTATTTGAGGAACCATAACTCTGGGATTTTCATTTTTTAATAGCCCCATCCCCCACCCTTTCCTGACGCGGGGAAGGGAGCTCACTTTCGTAGCGTAAAACGGAAACCAAAACAGACTTCCATAGACTGGTGTTATTCACGGGGTGACTTTTTCTTCCGGCACCGGCGCATCTCCAGCTCCGTAGCCCAGCCATTCGTGGCTGGGAACCAAACGCAATCGCACAATTCTTTCTTGTAGAGCGTTTACGCCCATTTAGTATTCCAACGGATTAGTCGTGATGAAATCAGCACTACCCATAAGATTGTTTAATTTTGCAGCCATTGGTATTTTCTAATTTTATATTATGAATAAATTCCCCATCATCATTCTTCTCTCCGGGCTTTTGCTATGCTTGCCAGCATGCCGGCCTGCCGAATCCCCAAAAAAAACACTTATCACCGGCGAGGCTCAGGGCACAACCTACAGAGTAATTTATTACGCCACCGACACGCCGGTGACCAAACCTGTGATAGATTCACTACTCGATGCTTTCAATCTTATTGCATCTATTTGGGAAGAAAATTCCATCATTTCGCGTATCAACAACAACGACAGCGCTGTGGAGGCTGGTGCCGACTTTATCAATATTTTTAAACAATCGCAGCGTATTTCCGAAGCAACCAACGGAGCTTTCGACATCACTGTGGGGCCATTAGTCAATGCCTGGGGATTTGGGTTTCGCGACAGAACAGAAATGGACGCACATGTGGTCGACAGCCTGCTGCCATTGGTGGGCTACCGTCAGGTGAAGCTGGCGGGTAATAAAATAGTAAAAGACAATCCTGATATTCAAATCGACTACAACGCCATTGCAAAAGGATATTCTGTCGATTGGCTGGGCGGTTTTCTTTCCGCCAACGGCATCAAAAATTATCTTGTAGAAATAGGCGGTGAGATAGTAACACGTGGCAGCAAGCCCGGCGGCGTGCCCTGGGTGGTGGGAATCGAAAAACCAGCGCCTGAAGCCGACGCACCACAAGTGCTCGAAGCCACTGTAACACTCATCAATCGCGCCCTGGCAACCTCGGGTAACTACCGAAAATTCTATGAAAAAGGAGGAGTACGTTATTCGCACACCATCGATCCAGCCACCGGCTATCCCGTGCAACACCCGCTGCTCTCAGCAACTGTAATTGCCGACAGCGCTGCCATTGCCGACGGCTACGCCACCGCTTTTATGGTGATGGGTCTCGAAAAAGCCCGTGCCTTTCTTTCGCAACATCCGGAGCTGGAAGCCTACTTTATCTATTCAGATGCCGACGGCAACTACCAAACCTGGGCCACCGAAAGGCTGCGAAATATCATCAACCAACAGTAGATGAAACCTCTATTTTCCATCAACAAAAAAGCCACTGCAACTGAATGCGGTGGCTTTTTTTATTTTATCAAAAGGGTGAATCGTGATTATTCAGCTACCACAGTAAATTTTACCTCGCCTTTGATGTCTTTGTAGAGATTTACTTTAGCGGTGTATTCGCCAAGTTCTTTAATCGCATCGCCATCAACGACGATCTTCCTACGGTCGACCTCAAAGCCTTTTTCGGCCAGGGCGTCGGCAATCTGGATGGCATTGACAGAGCCAAATATTTTACCGGAAGTTCCGGCTTTGGCGCCAATGGAGATGTTAACCTTTTCGAGCAGCTTGGCAGTAGTCTGAGCTTCGGTGCGCAGCTTCTCTTCTTTAAAAGATTTCTGGCGCTGCACTTCGGCAAGCACCTTTTTGTTGGTGGCATTGGCCATAATAGCCATGCCTTTTGGAATCAGAAAATTACGGGCAAAACCATCTTTTACCTTTACGGTATCATTTTCGTAGCCCAGTTTCTCGATATCTTGTTTCAAAATTACTTCCATGGTTTTCCCTCCTATTTTAATAAGTCAGCAACATAAGGTAACAGCGAAAGGTGGCGGGCGCGTTTGATGGCCTGCGACACTTTCTTTTGAAATTTGTTGGATGTGCCCGTGATGCGGCGGGGCAGAATCTTGCCCTGCTCATTAACGAATTTCATTAAAAAATCAGCATCTTTATAGTCGATGTATTTAATACCGGCTTTTTTGAAGCGGCAATATTTTTTCTTTTTTACATCTACTGCAATGGGAGTCAGGTATTTTATTTCTGAAGACGATTTTTGTGCCATTGTTTTACGAATTTAAAGTTTCTAAATGATTAATTTTCCTCAACGGGTTCAGCTACAGCCTCCTTGGCTTTCACGCGCTTTTTCTCGTTGTAGGCCACAGCGTGCTTGTCGAGTTTGACGGTGAGAAATCGCATCACACGTTCGTCGCGTTTCAGCGCCAGCTCCAGTTCGCCGATCAGCTCACCTGCGGCTTTATATTCGTAGAGATAATAAAAGCCGGTAGATTTTTTCTGGATAGGATACGCCAGTTTGCGCATGCCCCAGTTTTCCTCGTGAACCAGCTCAGCACCTTTGTTGGTCAGGTAGTCCTGATACTTCTTTACCGCTTCCTTCATCTGATCTTCAGACAAAACGGGAGTTAAAATGAAAACGGTTTCATACTGATTTAACATCTTGTGTTTGTTTAGATTAAGTGTTTAAAAAAATTATTTTAAAAGTGGGCGCAAAGATAGAAATTTATTTCTAACAGAAACGCAAAACCTTTCTCCATCATTTTTAAACACCTCCTCGAATTCATTCTGAAAGCAAACCAGCATCCACGAATTAAACGAATTAAGATAATTAACACGATGAAAAATTAGCGGCAATCCGCTTAATTGGCGGTAATTGGCGGATGGATTTACGGCAGTGTATCAAAATTTATAACTTTGCTCGATTAATACAAACCAACAACAACAATCGCCATGGATACAAACGATACCATTTGCGCCCTTGCCACTCCCGCGGGAGTAGGTGCCATAGCCATGATCCGTCTGTCGGGGTCGGAATCTTTCAGCATCATCGATAGCGTTTTTGAACCACGCAGCGGCGCTCCTGTAAGCTCGGCCGCCAGCCACACTTTGCATTTGGGCAACCTGAGTGGCAACGAGGGAATCATCGACGAAGTGCTGGTGAGTCTGTTCCGCCAGCCCCACTCCTACACCGGCGACGATGCCATCGAGATTTCGTGCCACGGCTCTCCTTACATCCAGCAAAAGATCATCGAACTGCTCATCAGCCGCGGCGCACGCATGGCCAACGCAGGCGAATTTACCATGCGTGCGTTTATCAACGGCAAATTTGATTTGGCACAAGCCGAGGCAGTAGCCGACCTGATAGCTTCCGGCTCTAAATTTGCGCACGACCTGGCATTGGACCAGATGCGCGGTGGCTTCTCCGACAAGATAAAACAACTGCGTCAGGAGCTGCTCGACTTTGCCTCGCTGATAGAACTGGAGCTTGATTTTGCAGAGGAAGACCTAGAGTTTGCCGATCGAACCAAAATTGGGAAAACCCTCGACGGACTTGAGGCTGAAATTAATATTCTACTCAAAAGTTTTAAAGTAGGCAATGTGTTGAAAAACGGGATACCGGTAGCCATCATCGGCAAACCCAACGTGGGCAAGTCAACGCTACTCAACACCATCCTACAAGAAGAAAAAGCCATCGTGAGCGACATACCCGGTACCACCCGCGACAGCATCGAAGACACCATTATCATCGAGGGAGTTGCCTTTCGTTTTATCGACACCGCCGGACTGCGCCCCTCCATGGATGCCATCGAAAATATAGGGATTGAGCGTACGCTGCAACGTATCAAAGAAGCCAGCATCATCCTCTTCGTTTTCGATGCAGCCAGCACCGCCGAAGAAGTGCAGGAGGTGCTCGAAGAACATCGCCATCTGATCGAAGATCCTTCCAAGCGCATCATTCTGATCGGAAACAAAATAGACATGCTCATCGAGATGCCCAAAGGATTTAAAGACCTGGTAGAACTCGAAACTATCTTTATTTCGGCCAAGCGCAAAGAAAATATAAATCTCATCTCCGATAGCCTGCTGCGATCGGTAAATACGCAGCAGTTTGCCGACACCACCATTGTGAGCAACGCCCGTCACTATGAAGCTTTAAGCAAATCGCTGCAAGCTATCGGCGACATACGCAAGGGATTCGACACCAACGTACCCTCCGACCTTGTAGCCATCGACATACGCAAAGCCCTGCATCATCTGGGAACCATCACCGGGCAAATCACAACAGACGAGATTTTGGGTAATATCTTCGGGAAGTTTTGTATCGGAAAATAACAACCGCGAAGCAATCAATTGAGACGTTATAGTTGAAAAGAATATTTGAGCGGTAATAAACAAGGCGATGGAATTACAAAATATTCAAAACAAGATTCATGAAATACGTGGGCAAAAGGTAATGCTGGATTTTGACCTGGCAGAGCTTTATGAAGTAGAAACAAAGGTGCTGAATCAAGCAGTAAAAAGAAATCCTGACCGTTTCCCTGAAAGATTTATGTTTAGGTTGAGGCCTTTTGAGTGGGAGCGTATCCGGTCACAAATTGTGACCGCATCTGACCAGAGTAAAAGAAATGTTGCTGTAACTCCTTATGCTTTTACCGAACACGGTGTAACCATGCTTTCGAGTGTGCTGAGAAGCAAAAAAGCAATTGAAGTAAATATTGCCATCGTAGATGCTTTTATCGCGATTAAAGAATATGCGCTGAATTATAAAGAACTTGCAATGCAACTGCGCGATTTGGAAGGGAGGTTTTCGGGCATAGCGCAAGCCATCGACTATTTGTTGCAAAAGGATCATCAGGATGTCGAGCAAAAACAACGGAAAAGAATTGGATACAAAACGGATTAAAACAAAAAAGTGGAACTTCAAACTATCCAAAACAAAATCTACGATTTACGAGGGCGAAAGGTGATGCTGGACTTTGAACTTGCAGCGCTTTACGGAGTAGAAAACAGAGCATTGAAGCAAACTTTTAAACGAAATATTGATCGTTTCCCGGATGATTTTATGTTTCAGCTTAATAAAACCGAGTGGCAAGAGCTTATCACAACTTGTGATATGCTGCCGGAAGGTGCAAAATTTATCCCTTTTCAATCTAATCGGTGCTTTTAACACAAAAAACAATTGCATGCATTTTAATGCTTTATTCACTTTTCTTCAGGATCGCAAAAAGGCCCGATACCTCCTCATCCTGCTTTTGTCAGTCTTTCTTATTTTAACGTTTGTCGTTCTACTGCTCCCCACCACCTTTATCGACCTGTGGTTTTCGGAAGCGATACAAAAAAACAATCATCCTACCCTCGACTTTTTGATGAAGGCAATCAGTTGGTTTGGTACAGCGCCTGTGACTGCCACGATGGTTTTTGGAATTGCGCTGATCTTCGCCATCAACGGCCGACGGCGGGAGGCTATGTTTACCATTGCTACTTTGCTGGCATCGGCTGTTACGCTTGGGATAAAAATTCTGATCGACCGCCCCCGCCCTACCGAAGACCTTGTAAAAATTGTTGAAGATGCGCAGTTCCAGAGTTTCCCCAGCGGCCACACCTCTTTTTACGTTGTCTTTTTTGGTTTTATGATTTTCCTGTTGATACGCAATCAGCATTTTGTGCGATGGCTGCGCAACACATTGATTGCCGCCGCGCTGGTATTAATATTTTCTGTTCCATTCTCCCGTATTTATCTGGGCGCACACTGGTTTACGGATGTGACCGCAGGTTTCGTACTGGGCATCCTTATGCTGTGGATGCTTATCAGCGCGTTCCTCTACGAACCGAAATCGAAACCTGCCAATAATCCATAAAGCGTGTTTCTTTTTGCTGTAATATTGATTTTTACAACACATCCCAAAACCAATAAAACATAGCTCCACACGCATCCCGACTTGCGGTAGGATTTGGCTATGGCCGAAATATGTATTTTTGAAGTCTAAATTGAAATGTAAGATGGATAAGACCACATTGCGCCGATCGCTCAAAAAACTAAAAGCTACACTCGATGGAGACATTTTTCTCGACAACGCCACCCGTATCCAATATGCTACGGATGCTTCGGCCTACCGGGAGCTGCCATTGGCAGTGATTCGTCCGCGCAACAAATCCGATTTACGTAAGATCATACTCTTTGCCGGCCAGCACAAAGCTCCGCTTATTCCTCGTGGCGCCGGCACCTCACTGGCCGGGCAGGTGGTGGGCAATGGCATTGTGGTAGATATTAGCCGCTACATGAATAGCATCATCGAGGTAAATGCAGCCGAACGATGGGTGCGCGTGGAACCCGGTGTGGTTCTCGACGAGCTCAACCTGGAAATGAAACCCTACGGTCTTTTTTTCGGACCAGAAACCTCCACAGCCAACCGCTGCGTAATGGGCGGCATGGTGGGCAACAACTCCTGCGGCGCCCACTCGCTACTCTACGGAAGCACCCGCGACCACACCCTCGAACTCGAGGTTATCCTAAGTGACGGAAGCAGTGCCACCTTTGGAGAAATTGATGAAGATACTTTTCAAATAAAACGCACTGGCAACAGCCTTGAAAGTGCATTGTACCGTCAGATTGCTGAAATACTTGGCGACGAAGAAAACCGCAAAGAGATCGTTCAACAGTTCCCTGATCCGGCCATCGAACGTCGAAACAACGGATACGCCCTCGACCTGTTACTTGATAGCCAACCCTTTGTCACCAACGGTAAACCATTCAACTTTTGCCGGCTGCTGGCCGGATCGGAGGGGACGCTGGCTTTTATCACCTCAATAAAGCTCAACCTTGTTCCGCTGCCACCCAAAGTTAAAGGATTGGTGTGCGTTCACTTTGAAACTCTCGAGGATGCCTTTCAGGCCAACCTCATCGCATTGCGCCACCAGCCCGGCGCCATCGAACTCATGGATGAGGTGATATTAAAACAAACCAAAGACAACATCGCGCAAAGCAAAAACCGTTTCTTCGTGCAGGGCGATCCTGCTGCCATCCTCATCATCGAATTTGCACGCGAGAGTCAACAGGAAATTATGGACATCGCCGACAGCATGGAAGCCGAAATGCGGGCTGCCGGCTACGGTTATCATTTTCCACGCGTTTTCGGAACCGACATCAGCCGTGTTTGGGATTTGCGCAAAGCCGGACTTGGTCTTCTTTCCAACATACCGGGCGACGCCAAACCCGTTTCGCTGGTCGAAGACACAGCGGTGCATCCAGCCGTTTTGCCGGCATATATCGCTGAGTTTAAAAAAATCATGCAAAAGCATAATCTACAAGCTGTTTATCATGCGCACATCGCCACCGGCGAGTTACACCTTCGTCCGGTGCTCGATCTGAAAAAACCAGAAGATGTCGAGCTTTTTTATACTATAGCGCTGGAAACAGCACACCTGGTAAAAAAATACCGCGGCTCCCTTAGCGGAGAACATGGCGATGGAAGGCTGCGTGGCGAGTTTATCCCACTGATGGTGGGAAAGCATAATTACGAGCTGATGCGTCAGATAAAAAAACTGTGGGATCCCGACGGCATATTCAATCCGGGTAAAATCATCGACACACCCTCTATGCGCACCGCGCTTCGTTATGAGCCGGGAAAACCTACACGTGAACTCAAAACCATCTTCGACTTTTCACATGACCAGGGCATGATGCGGGCGGTGGAAAAATGCAATGGCTCCGGCGACTGCCGAAAGAGCGAAATCATTGGCGGGGTGATGTGCCCCAGCTACATGGCCACCCGCGACGAAAACACCACCACACGCGCTCGCGCTAACACCCTGCGGGAGTTTCTTACCAACTCACCCAAGAAAAATCCTTTCGATCATCAGGAAATTTATGATGTGATGGATTTGTGCCTCTCCTGCAAAGGCTGCAAGTCAGAGTGCCCGTCGAGTGTGGATATTGCACGTTATAAAGCCGAGTTTCTGCAACATTATTACGATCAGCATGGCATTCCGTTTCGCACCAGAGCCATCGCTTACATCGCTCAGCTCAACAAGCTGGGAATGTTATTTCCAAAAATCACCAACTATTTCTTTACCCAACCGGCAGTTTCAAGCTTGTTAAAACAAATGCTTGGTTTTGCGCCAAAACGTAGCATCCCTTTGCTTTACGGAATAACGCTGCGCAAATGGGCGCGTTACAATTTGCCACGGCTCAACCAGCTTGCCGATTACAAAGGTGAGGTATGTTTATTTGTAGATGAATTTACAGAATACAACGACACGCTCACAGGCATCAAAGCGGCTGAATTGCTTGCCGCGATGGGCTATCGCGTTAACGTTGTTCCGCATCGCTCCAGCGGACGAACATTTCTGTCGAAAGGCCTGGTGCGCCAGGCGCGCAAGCTGGCCATCCATAATGTAAAAGCCCTTTCGGGGATTATTAATGATAAAATGCCTTTGGTGGGTATCGAACCTTCGGGCATTCTTACCTTCCGCGACGAGTATCCCGACCTGGTGGGCAAAGAGCTCAAAGCCGATGCACAGAAACTGGCTCTCAATGCCCTGATGTTTGATGAATTTGTGGAGCGGGAGATCGATGCCGGCAACATTGATAAATCCTTGTTCACTACCGACAAGAAGCTTATAAAACTACACGGGCATTGTCATCAAAAATCACTGGCATCCACTGCGCCAACCAAAGTGATGCTTTCTCTGCCCGAAAACTACGAAGTAGAAGAGATCAAATCGGGCTGCTGTGGCATGGCCGGCTCCTTTGGTTATGAAAAAGAACATTACGATGTTTCGATGAAGGTAGGAGAATTGGTTTTGTTTCCTGCCGTTCGAAGCACCCCTGCGGAGGTGATCATTGCTGCGCCGGGAACGTCATGCCGCCATCAGATCAAAGATGGAACGGGACGCACGGCTTATCACCCGATAGATATTTTGTGGGAGGCTTTGCGCGATAAAAAACCCGGAAAACAAACGCACCTAAAAAAACGAGAAGCCGCCGGATAGAAGAAAAAAAACCTTGTCTAAAAAAACAACTCCCCGCGCAAGGCAGGGAGTCGGCAAGTAGTGTGAATAATTTATTTTAGTTAAACTTACGTTAACATTACTACAAACGCTTCGTCCCCGCTATTATTTTAATTGATGGAATAAAGGTTTTTAAAACGAAAACAAAGGAATCATGGATTCAGAAATAAGATTCAGACCTGCCCTGGCAAACGACAAAGAAACCATCATCGAATTTCAGTTGCTGATGGCCATAGAAACAGAACAGTTGGCACTCGATCGCCAAAAACTTCAACGAGGTGTAACTGCCATCTTCGACCACCCGCATCGCGGAAAATATTACGTGGTAACCAATGCAGAAAAAGTTATTGGCTGCCTGCTCATCACCTACGAATGGAGCGACTGGCGAAATGCCATGGTGTGGTGGCTTCAGTCGGTGTATGTATTGCCTGAATATCGCCGGCAGGGAATTTTCAGATTGATGTATCAAAAAATTAGGGAGCAGGTGATGCAACTGCCCGATGTTTCAGGAATCCGTTTATATATGCACCACTCCAACGGCCGTGCAGCTAGTGTTTACAAAGCCATGGGCATGGATGGCGAAAATTACAAAATGTTTGAGTGGATAAAACCTGATCTTCCCTATTGATTCTGTCGTGTTACTTTATTTGCCAACTGGACAACTACACAACCTATGTTAGGTTTAGGCTGGTTTCGACTACGCTCAACCACCGCCTGAGCTGCATCTATTTTTGCAGGCTTTACCTGCTTTATTAATCCAATTGCTTTAAAAAAAAGCAGACAGAAGGTGCGCCAGTGATATTTTGAAATCTATATCGACAACCCGCCAACTTCTTCACCTTAACCAACAATATTTCATTAGAATTTTGATTATTGAAGGTGTCGCTCCTACAGAGCTTTGGGGCAATCATTTGTACCTTAGTTCTACCATAATGTCCCTCCTACGGAACTTTGACAACATGATAATCTGATAAATTGACAACCTCCTCTATTGCAAATTCTCCCAATACCAGCGGATGGCTTCCTTCAATCCTTTCCGCAAATCATATTCCGGCTGATAGCCGAGCAGATCGTGCGCTCTATCGATAGAAGCCAACGAGTGTAGGATGTCGCCCACACGTTTTTCGCCTTTCACCGGATCAACATTTGCTATTCGCGGATCAAATTCCGACAGATATTCCTTTAGCGTTTCGATAAGCTCGATTACTGTAGTGGCTTCACCAAAAGCAATGTTGTAAACGGTGTTGAGAGCAGGCGTTTGCACAGCGGTAGCTGCCAGTTCGTTTGCCTGAATCACATTGTCGATGTAGGTAAAATCGCGCGACTGCAAACCATCACCATATATATAGGGCGACTGATAGGTTATGAGCGACTTGATAAATTTTGGAATCGCAGCAGCATAGGCGCCATTCGGATCTTGCCGGCGACCGAAAACATTGAAATACCGCAGACCAATGGTTTCAATGCCATATAAATCAGAAAAGACTTTTGCATAAAGCTCATTTACATATTTGGTGACGGCATACGGTGAGAGCGGGCGACCAATCTGATCTTCTTTTTTGGGCAGCGCAGGATGATCGCCATAGGTTGACGAGCTGGCCGCATAGACAAAACGTTTCACCCCGGTTTCTTTGGTGGCGGTGAGCATATTAACAAACCCGCCAATATTTACATCGTTGGTTGTAACCGGATCGGCAATGGAGCGTGGCACCGATCCCATGGCAGCCTGATGCAGCACTATATCCACGCCTTCCACAGCATTCCGACAAGTAGCATAGTCGCGGATATCGCCTTCGATTAAGGTGAAATTGGAAAGATCAGAAAAAGGACGGATGTTATCTAGCTTTCCAGTGGCCAGATTGTCGAGGCAGATGATTTTGTTGTCTTGGGTGATAAACCGTTCGATGAGGTTCGACCCTATGAATCCGGCACCACCAGTGATGAGAAGTTTTTTGTTACAAAGTTTCATCCGCTTAGATTATTGTTTTTACGAAAACGACAAAAGTCGGTAATTTTTCTTAAAAAACATGCCACAGCATTAAAACAAGGAAGAAGTTGGTGGGAAGGAAAGAAGTTGTCGGATTGTCGGGTTGTCAAGTCATCAGGTTGTCAGATTCCCTTTCTTCAACATTCCAACCTCTTCTTCGGCAACGCAATTTTTCTATTTTTGTCCTAAAATAATCAGTTATGAACGACAAAGCTTTTCAGGATTATTACCCTGACCAATTCAACCAATGCTATGGATGTGGCGGACTCAACGAACATGGGCATCAACTCAAGAGCTATTGGGAAGGCGACGTGGCTGTAGCCAAATTTACACCAAAACCCTATCACACCTCCATGCCGGGATACGTCTACGGCGGGTTGATCGCATCACTCTTCGATTGTCACAGCACCGGCACCGCCAGCGCCGCACTGTATCGCAACCAGGATCGTCCGATGGGGTCGGAACCTGCTATTCGCTGCGTAACGGCTTCGCTCAATGTTAGCTACCTGCGCCCCACGCCTCTTGGCGGCGAACTTACGCTACGTGCAACCATTGGCAATATCGACGGGAACCGTGTAACAGTGCTCACCGATCTTTTTGCCGGTGGCCATCGCTGCGCGAAAGCCGAGGTGGTGGCGGTGGCCGTTGACGAAAAATGGCTCCAACGCTGGTTGTAAGGGAGAGGTAAGTGGGGAGAAGTGAGAGATGAGAAGGTGGGCTTTCGATTGGTAATTTTTAATTTGAAATCCTTTGTAGGAAATCGGAAGCGAAGCCATTAAACCCTGGGAACTGCCACATTGAGCGATGCAGGTATCACCTCAAAATGCAATTCCTGCCCCATCTTTACGGTTTCTCCATCAAGGTTGATGCGCTTTTTCTTTTGCTCTACCATTACCTCTTTGGTTTTTAGCATCTCTACATATTTGGTACGGTCGATTTTTTTCATAAAAAATAAAATCAACATAAACGGGACTCTCCAGGCAGGAGCTTTGCGCATGATGCTGATGTCCATTAATCCATCGTCGATACGTGCCTGCGGGGCTATGCTGGTGTTGTAACCAAACTGGTCGCTGTTTGCAAAACTGATAAACAATGCACTCCGGGTAATCTTTTGGCCGTTGAGATGCAGCACATATTTCCCCGGGCGATACTTAAAATAGGCAAGTAATATGATGCGGGCATATTGAAGAAAACCCCGCTGGCGCTTACTTGCAAACTTGAAGGCCACATAAGCATCGAATCCTACCCCGGCGATACTAAGAAAAAGCCGGTCGTTGACCTTCACTGTGTCGATGCGGCGTGTTTTCTGATGATTGAGGACAGAGATTGCTTTTTCGGTTTCAAGTGGTATTTTGAGATGTCGTGCCAGGCCATTGCCCGACCCAGAGGGAACCAGGCCCAGCGTTACATCACTGCCCACGAGTGGAGTGGCCACCTCATTCGCAGTGCCATCGCCACCTACGGCAACAATAAGTTGGTAGCCGTTATCGCGCGCCTCCTCACTTAGCTGGCTGGCATGGCCTACTGCTTCGGTGTAAACCACCTTGAAATCGAAAACAGAAGCATCCAGAGATTTGCTCACCATCTGAGCAAAATTGCGGTGACGCCCTACCCCTGAAAAAGGATTGACGATGAAAAGCGTTTTTATTTTCGTGGGGTTTTCGTTCATAGCTTTATCGTCAGTTGGTTATCAATCATCCGGTTGTTGTATTGCTGGATGACGGCTTTCAGGGTTTGTTCCATTCGGTGTGCTTCACGAAGATTGGTGCTTAGCAAACTTTTCTGTAGCAAAGCATCGCGCTGATAATTGTAAAGCGAGA
Source organism: Bacteroidales bacterium (assembly GCA_035647615.1). NCBI lineage: Bacteria > Pseudomonadati > Bacteroidota > Bacteroidia > Bacteroidales > Bacteroidales bacterium. The sequence continues at coordinate 76,417 of DASRND010000008.1, forward strand.
GGCTGTTACTGCCGTCAAATTCGAGCACAAGCGAATCGGTTATCAATTGGTACACCCCGTTGAGATAATTCAAAGCCATACCATCGGTATTGTCGAAAATATTTTGTCCAAAAGCGACAAACGGTTTGTTGTATCCGAGCAGGCCAAGCGCCGATGGCATGATGTCGATCTGATCGGCTACAATTGTAGCAGACCCGGGCAATTTAAACCCTGGCGCATAGAAAGCGATCGGGATTTCGTACATACCTGTTTTGGTTTTGTATTCCGGCAGCCAGGCTTCTGAGGTGTGGTCGGCGGTGATTACAAACAAAGTATTGCCATACCAGGGCATAAGCTCTGCTTTTTCGAAAAATCTGCGTAAAGCGAAATCTGCGTAAGCTACAGTTTGTTGTATTTTAAGATTTCCTTCAGGAAACTTATTGCTATATTTTTCGGGAATGGTGTATGGATGATGCGCCGACAAGGAAAAGATGGTAGCAAAAAAAGGAGACTTCATCTCACTGAGGCCATCAGCGAAATAGCTAAAAAAAGGCTCATCAAAAATGCCCCATTGCCCGTCGAAGTCGGTTTCGTTGTTGTATTCGGTGCGCCCGTAATATTTATCGAAACCAGCCATTTGCGCAAAGCCATCAAAATCCATTGTGCCATTGGTACCGCCATGATAAAAAGCAGTCTGGTAACCTTCGGCGCCAAGCAAATCGGCCAGGCTATTGAATTTATTGGCTGCGTAGGCCGAATTGATATAGGGCTTGTCGAGCAGCGAGGGCAGCGAAGCAAGTATGGCCGGGATAGCTTCGATAGATTGTTTCCCGTTAGCAAATCCGCGGAAAGCTACTGCATGCTGCATCAGCGAGTCGAGAAATGGCGTAAAGCCATCATAACCTTCGCGATGTCTGTTGAAGGCGCCCACATGTTCGGAGGAGAGACTTTCCATGATGATCACCACAAGATTTACAGACGAATCACCTCCTGACAAAGCTTTGATCTGAGTAGGTTGAATGATCGGAGTGTAAATCTCCTGAAGTGTTATTTCATCAAAATAATCAGCACGCGAAAGGCTTTGCTGGTTCAAAGTTTTGATGATGGTAAATGGTGTATTAAGTACAAAGGTGGCGTTGCGTGCTTCGGAAACCTTGCCGGCGGTAATAATATTGATGGGCTTTAGCTGCAAACCTCCGCGGACGCCTATGATCGTAAGCGCCATGGCTACTAAAAAGCCAATAACCTGGAGCACATAAAATTGAAAGGGATTAAACTTTCGCTTTAGTGGACGAATTTTAAACCGTGCCACAGCTATTATCAGAATTACCACAAAAAGAGCAAAAAGTAAAAAGTAGCCCCAAAAATCTTTAAAAAATTGTGGCAGCAGCGTCAGCAGAGAGATGTCATTTGCGGCATAGCCAAAGATGTCGGCGGTCATCCGCTTAAAGGTAAATCTGAAATAAACGATGTCGGCAATATTGACCATCAGCCCGATAATGTTTGCAAGCAGAAACAAAGCCATTGCGCTAAAGCGCCAAAACCTGTATTTACGCACCGGAAGCGGCAGCGTCATCATAAAGATAAAAGGGGCGTTGAGCATGAAAAGTGTGGCCAGGTCGAATCGTAATCCAAACACCAGGATGCACAACACCTCGCCGGCGCCCAAATGTGAGAAATACTGCAGATTGAAAAGATAGAACATCAGCCGGCTAAGCCACAACAAAAGCAAGGCTATGGCCAGGAGCTGCAGCGCAGGACGGAAATAGTTGTCGTATCGGGCTTTAGAAGAGTTTTTCGAGTTTCTTTTTGCGGGCATAGCTTACTAATAACAATAAAGCGAACAAAAGTACGGCTTTTATCAGTGTCGATCTTTTTCGAGCCAATGCCAAACAGGATAAGTCGTTTAACCAACAATAGCGCTTATCCATCAAATCCCAACCGCCGGTAGTCGGTGTAAACAACGACACCAAAACATCCGCCAGCAGTCAAAGTAAACAATCACAAATAAATTCTAACAAACAAACTCCAAATATCCGTAACGGTTTTGGTCATTGAAAATTAGTTTTGGAATTTATTTGTCTACTGGAATTTATTATTTGGATTTTTCTTCCCCATCTCTCACCGCTCATTTCTATCTTCACACCACCGCTTTGGTAATGTAGTTGGAATTCATAATGGCCAGAATGCCCATGTAGGTAAGGCCAAACGACACGATGTCGCCTACTTTGTAGCCTTTTTCATTTTTATCAAGATCTAATACAATCATGTCGGAGCTGGCGCCTGAAAATTCGTGCGTTTCATCATCGGGTATCAGATTACTCAGATCGATGTCGAGCAATCCGATGTCGAGAATGGCACGATAGGAAGATTTTCCGTAATCGGATTCGTTAATTTCCGGTGTTTCGCCGGCAACATTAAGCCCCATCTCACCAATGGGCACCTTCGGCTTTTTGTAAAGCTCTATGATTTCGGCATGCAATTTAAAGACATCCTTGTGCATGCCCGGTATGGTAGTTTCCTCAAACAGATCGACTCCGCGAAAAAGTGTTTCGCCAATGCGCATGTGGTTGACGCCCTTCGGGATGAGTTTTTTAAATAACAACGGAATGGTAACCGAGGAGCCGCCGGAAACCCATTCGATTTTTTTATCAAACTTAGCTTCTATCAATTGTTCGTAAAGACTAAGTTGTATCAGTTTGTCGTGCGTGGGCATTACTCCGTTCAGGCAGTTGAGGTTGGCTCCGATGCCAATAATCTCGATATTGGGAAGTTCAAACACACGCGAATAAAAATTCATCAGGTTGTCGCCCAAAACTCCCTCGCGCAAGTCGCCCATTTCTACCATGATGATAATCTTGTGCAGTTTGTTTTGTCTGCCTGCTTCATCCGAAATCATTTTGATGGTGGCGAAACTGGTGTTAAAACTAACGTCGGCATACTTTACCAAAGAAGGAATAGCTCGTTTGGCGGGCGGCTTTATGTAAACTGTTTGCACGCCCGGGTCGATGGATTTTAACGCCTTAAGATTGCTGATGCGCGAGTCGTGAGCTTCGCGCACACCAAGATCGAGCACCTCTTTGATGAAAAGTTTGTTGCCACACAAAACCTTGGTCACTACCCCCCACTCGATCTTGTGTTTTTTGAACATTTTGTTGAGAAAAGTATAATTCTCCCTCAGGTTTTTCCTGTTTAATTCTATGTGAGCCATTTTTTTATTGTCTAATCAAATGATTGATAATATTGTAAATTTTTGGGAAAGCTCAAAAAGCAAATATCAAAAACAAATAATTTGCCTTTCGCCTTTTATCTTTTGTCTTTTTATCTTTTATGTTCTTAAAGCTAATCCACAATCACGCGTGGAATATTCTGCGGCAAGCGCGCCAGCACTTCATAATTAAGCTGATCGCTAAACTCGACAAACGAGGCTACCGTAATATCCTGTTCGCCTTGATCGCCAATAAAAACTACTTCATCTCCAATTTTCACTTCTTCAATTCCTGTGATATCGATAATGAGCATGTTCATATTCACCATTCCCACCACACCCACGCGCTGACCATGAATGAGTACCCGTCCCTGATTGCTGAGCGACCGGCTGTAACCGGTGGAATATCCGGTAGGAATAATGGCGATGGTCATGTCTTGCTTAGCCAGGTAAGTGGTTCCGTAACTTACAAACTCGCCCGACTTCACACTCTTGATAGTCATCACAGTGCTCTTCCAACTAATAACATGGCTAAGCGGGTTTTGATTGGTGTGGTTGCCATGGGTGTAATAAATAAACGTTTCGGGGCTGGGCCAGAAACCATACTGCAAAATGCCCACGCGCACCATGTCCATGCGTGTTTTAGGATAAGCCACCGATGCTGCCGAACAAGCAGTGTGCATGATGTCGGGAACAATACCCTGGCGCGCCAGCCACTTGTAGGTGCGATTATAACTCTTGTATTGCTTCTGAATGCGGTAATAATTGGAGATACTTTCGGCGCCGGCATAATGAGTGCACAAGCCGCGAATAATAAAATTATCAGGATTTTGATTCAGGATTTTTACACTCTTTTTTAGCTCCAAAGGCGCTAGTCCGGTGCGATTCATGCCGGTTTCTATCTCCAGATGAATCTTAGCTTTTTTGCCGGTTTTTTTGCTGGCTTCAAGCGCCAATGGGAGCACCTCGGGTTCGAATACGTAAAACTCATATTCGTCGGCAACAGCCATCTCGATGTCGGCCGGGTCTATCCACCCCATCACCATCACATCGGCGTGGTTCTCGAGAGCGTTGCGCACCTGAACGGCTTCATCAAGACTAAAAACAGAAAAGTGATCGATGCCGCAACCTTCGGCAACAGGCACAAACTGACTGATGCCATGCCCGTAAGCGTTGGCCTTTACCACCGATGAAATGCGCACATCTTCGCCATAAAAATTACGCAGAAAGGAAAAATTATTTTCCAATGCCGATTTACTAAGTTCTATTACGGAAGGATAATGCATGGTTGGTTTTGATTTTTGGTTTTATTAAACATCATCGCGCGAAGGCTTGCCATCTCTATAAAAACGCATTTCGAGATAGGGATTTACAAACCCCATCTTTTTATAAAGAAAATTAGCCGGATTGTCCTTCTCCACGTGCAAGGCCACGTCGCCTTTTGCCAGTTGCATGCTTCGCTCCATAATTTTGCGTCCGATGCCCTGGCCGCGATAGGCCGAATTTACAGCAATGTACACCAAAATGTTTTCAGGGATGTAGCCCGACATGCCGGTTTTGTTCATCACCAAAGCACCCACAATTTTATCGTTGTGGAGCACCTCTACGATAAAACCGCCAGCCAGAGGGTTTGGATTCATTGCATAATCGATGCATCGTGCGATGTCTACTTTTTTGTCGCCATACTCGTCGAGGTGTTCGTAAAGAAAATCAACCAAATCTTGCTTCTCTTTGGTGGTAACATGATTTACCTGATTGAATACTTTTTCGGTCGTTTTCATGATTTTGTTGTTTTTAAAATTTTATTAATAAAATGTTTAGTTTCCAGCTTAATCATGTTTGATTAAAAGCCTGATCAACCAAAGCCATCGGAAGAATGTAAGCACTAAGAAAGTTTGGATGAATTGTTTCGCTGTTGGCGAAAAGAATTAAAAATATCGGGTTGATGAGCTGAGATGTGATCAAATAGAACCTACTTTTTTGTTTTTTAGATGGCCAAACTAATGCAAAAATTCGGAAAAGGGTCAAATTTTTCATTTTTTTATAACTTAAAATACAAAGCCGGAGGATTATCTTTAAAACAGAATTGCTTTAAGCGCTTGAATTAAAACCTCCTACTGTTGAACAAAGCTGTCTTGTTTAAGTTTATTGGTCACAAATTAATCAACAATAAAAAATGAAATTATGACAATGAAAAACATGTTTTTCACATTAATGCTTGCAGCGGGAATTCTTGCTTCATGCACATCAGGCGGACAGAAAACCGAAAGTAGCGATGCAAAGGAAGTAAAAGAAGCAGGCTATGATAAAGCTTATGCCGTGGATGCTACGCAAAGCACATTAGAATGGCAGGGCTACAAACCCACCGGAACGCACCATGGAACTGTAAATATTACGGATGGAATACTCACGGTAGAAAATGGCAACCTCACCGGCGGTCGCTTCGTAATCGACCTCAAATCTATCACTGTGATTGATCTTACCGATGCAAAAGATAACGCAAAGCTTACCGGCCACCTCAATTCAAGCGATTTTTTTGATACTGAAAAATATCCTGTGGCTACTTTTGTTATTACCGACGTCAACGAATTCGATAACACCATGATGAACGGCAAAAAAGAAATCGGCGACATTGTCCCCAGCCATACCATCACCGGCAACCTCACCATGAAAGATACCACCCGCAGCATCACTTTCAATGCACACATTGCGCTGGTAGATGATATGATTACCGCTGAGACCAATCAGTTTTTTCTGGACCGTGTGCGCTGGAACGTACAGTACGGTTCCAAAACCCTGTTCAACAATCTGAAAGATAATTTCATTAACGATGAGATGGGCATCGCAATCAAACTCACAGCCCGTGCAGAAGATTATGCAATGGCTGGCGAATAATATTTAGCAAGATTTAAAAAAAACCTCAAAACAAAAACCTCCTGCAACTGATGCAGGAGGTTTTTTATTAACGACACCCGATCTTTCGGATATTAATATTGGATTTTAAACATCAGCCAGCCCTCTGGTGGTTGTGGCGGTTGAACTTGTCGAAACCAGCCTGTCGAAAGGAACAACATTTACCCTGAGCATAGCCGAAGGGAACAAAGAACAACGAACACCAAACATCTCTCTAATCGTAGGGGATAAAATCCTCTTTGGTCACGCCGCATATCGGGCATGTCCAGTTGTCGGGGATATCTTCGAAGGCTGTACCGGGAGCAATGCCGGCAGGAGGATCTCCCTCGGCGGGATCGTAGATGTGACCACAGACAGTGCAACGATATTTTTTCATCGCTTTCGCCGGCTCCTTTTTGGCGCGTCGCTCGTCCTGCTTCGATGGTTTTTCGCGAAGTGTTTCGGGCTTAAGTTTCTCTTCGCGCAGATATGTCGGCGATTTTTCGGGTGAAACACCTCTTATCACATCCCGATAGTAAGCGTAGGTAAGCGGCAACTCCTCGCCGGCAATCACATCCAGATCAATCACACGTCCGATAAAAAGCACATGCGTCCCGATGCGCACCTCCTGCTCCACCTCGCATTCGTAATACGCAATACATTTCTCTGTGACTATGGGAGCTCCTGTTTTTCCAATCTTATGGCCGATATTTTCAAATTTATCAATATCGCGGCCGCTCTTGAAACCCCAGTTGCCCAAAAAATCGAGCGTAACCTCCTGCTGCAGCGCCGACACAGCAAAAACCCTGCTTTTGCGAATAAATTCTGTGGTGAGGTTATCGGCATGCGTGGCTACGGCAATGCGTGGCGGCTCAGCAGTAATCTGAAAAACCGTATTTGAAATGTGGCCATTTAATCGGGCATCGTCTTTTGAAGTAAGTAAATAAAGCCCGTAGGTAAGTTTAAAAAAAGCTTCGTAATTCATCTGGGTGTGTTTTGAACGTTAATTTTTAGACGGTAAAAGTAGTAAAGAAAATGGAAAAGTTGTCGGGTTGTCGGAAACTCGTAATTTGAATTGGATGGGGTTTGGACGAGGCTGTGCCTCGTTCAGTCTATGTTTTACAGGCTTTGCCTGTTGCTGTCTTTTTACAATTGAATTGATAAAGACAGGTGAAGCCCACCCCCAAAAGCTAACCCGAACGATAGTGAAAAATTTGTCAGTTTATCAGATTATTGTGTTGGCCAGGTAAGCAGCGCAAACTTATGACCTGAAATATGCAGCCGAGGCGACGTCTGGCAAAACATTCCGGGAGATTGCACGTTAAAACCCACATCAAAAGATTAACTTGCCGCGACATGATAAGTAAAATATCGAAAACAGGAATTGGTCTACTGATGATTGTGGTATTGTTGGCCGGCTGTCGCAACTACGAGTATTTTACAATCACCGTGCTGGAACCCGGCGAGCTTTTCCTTCCCGATCAATACCAAACCTTACTTCTGGTGCACAACACACCCTCCGATTCTGATGCAGAACGCGGTACATTGTACAACATTTTCGATCAGGTGTATTACGACTCCACCAACCGCAGCGACGCTCTGGCTGCTGCCGCCAAAAATACACTCGAAGAGATGGTAGAAATGGTCGGGAGCTTCCAAATCGAAAACCCTGATTCTGTTACCCTGCATCTGCCAGCCTATGCCACTGATTTTACTGAATTCCACATAAGTCAGCTCCGCAGGCTATGCAACCAGAACGGAGCAGAAGCGGTAGTTTTGCTGCTTTCTCTCGACAAAATCGTAAGCTATGATATTTACTATGGTAATTTGGGCAACGATGTCGGGGAATTTTCGGTGGTGATGGTGGGCAAATGGCTTTTGATAGATCCTTTTAACTCTAAACTCATCGACAACAAAACCATTCGGGATACGCTGTACATGACCATAAAAAATCCCTACAACATGTCCGACAGTGAGAACATGGCCGTCAGTCAGCAGCTTCTCACCGAAAGTGCAATACAAAATGCCATCAATTACGGAATGTATCTCTCTCCACATTTTGCGCAGAGCCAGCGGATGATCTTTCAACGCGGCCACCGTTACATCCGGCGTGGATACAAAGAAGCAAAAGATAACAACTGGACAGATGCAGCGATATGGTGGCGCAAAGTTATGCCACTGCCCGACAACAGCTTGCGCGCTATAGCGTCGTTTAATCTGGGTGTGGCCAGCGAAATGGAAGGATTGCTGGAATCTGCTCTTGACTGGGCAAAAATTTCTTATGAGTTTTTTCCCGACACGCTCAACGGCACCTATCTGCACTTACTGCAGCAGCGCCTCGACCAGCAGAAAGATATTATCATGCAAATGGAAGAGCAGGAATAGCAGCCTCCACTAAAATAATCTGCAAAAGTTTAAGCCATGATAACGAAGTGGGAACTTCGATGTCATGGCTGGTGAAACAACTTCGTGCCTGCTTCCTATGCGGCATTACGAATAATCATCGGAGGCATCCTTCTGGTAATATCGGTCGACAACCACGCGGGCGTCGCCCAGGTCGTCTTTGCCCACATACACACTTACGCCCCCCCCTATACTTTGCGACTCTTCGTTGGGTGCATCCATCCCCCATATCTCATCGCCCAGGTAAGCCTCGATTTCATTATCCATGAGCATGTTTCTGATCTGATCAGCTTGCCATGCAGTTCCCGAAAAAATTTCGGTAGGCTTTAATTCCTTAATGTCCATATCTAATGAGTTTTCGTGAATTAATCTGTTGCTAAAAGTAACACTTTTCCCTTGATTGCAGCAAAAGATAAAAAACAAAATTTTCAACAAAGTTGTCAACAAAACAGTAAAACGAATTGTGATTCTCTGCTGCGATAACAGAACTTAATATCTGTAAGGGACAGGGGTGCCTCCCGGCGAAATTATTTTCTTAATTTTGCCCACTTTTAAAAGGACGATGACGGAAAAGAAAAGTATAATTTTAGGAGCTACTGCCGTGAGCATATCAGCCATCTTGTGGGGATTTGATGGCGTAGTGCTTACTCCAAGTCTCTACAACCTCAACGTTTCCTATGTGGTATTGGTGCTGCATCTGGTACCTTTTCTTATCATGAATTTATTTCTTTACAAGCAGTACCGCACGCTGAAGCTCTTTTCGCAGGACGATTTCATCTTCATGTTTCTCGTTGCGCTCTTTGGCGGGGCCATCGGTACGCTGTCGATTGTTAAGGCTTTATTTCTGGTTAACTTCCAGAACCTTACCATCGTGGTGCTCTTGCAAAAATTACAGCCCATCTTTGGAATTGCGCTTGCCGCAATATTTTTGAAAGAAAGGCTCGGAAAATACTACATCATCTGGGCATCAGTGGCCATAGCCGCAGGGTATACCCTCACCTTCGGTTTTCATGCCCCAAATATCGAAAGTGGAATCAACACGATCTATGCAGCTGGCTTTGCACTGCTGGCGTCGTTTTCTTTTGGAAGCTCCACAGTTTTCAGCAAGCGCATCCTGAACCGTTACAACTTTACCACTGTCACTTTTTTCCGGTATGGTTTTACCTCCGTAATCATGCTTCTGGTGGTAATAATAATGGGAACCTACAGTGATATCTATAATACCACGCCACTCAACTGGCTTATCTTTTTTATCATCGCCATCACCACAGGCTCAGGAGCAATCTTCCTTTATTATTTCGGACTTAAGCGTATCAAAGCCATCATCGCCATCATCTGCGAATTATTATTCCCGATCTCAGCCATCATCTTCGACTATATTTTTAATGATTCAATACTCTCGGCAGTGCAATGGATCAGCGCCGCAGTGATGATCTTCGCCATCATCAATCTCAACCGAAAACGGGTACAGCAGGTCAAAGTCGATTAAAAGTTGTCTCATTAATAATTTTGGCGTTTGCGCTAATGAGTATTTAAAAGGTAGCTCGGATAGGTGCCTGCATATTTTAAGCTTTTGTAATCCCGATTAATGAGACTGCCCCTCTACTAACACACAGTCATAAAAAAGCCCCGGCTTTTACACCAGGGCTATGATATGAAACAACAAAGTCCTTAGCAAGACTTCGTTTTTTTTAATGCATCAACATGACCCTGCGTGTGTAGCAGGTGTCGGCAGTATAAATTTTCAAAAGATAGATTCCGTTTTGTATCGATCCAACCTGCAACTGGGTATTATCGGCAGATAAAGTATGAAAAGAAATGCTTCTGCCCGACAGGTCTGTAAGTTCTGTTGCTACGATAGGTACATCAGCCCTGATATTTATCAGATCGTTTGCCGGGTTGGGATAAACCTTTATTACACTCTTTTTGTATTCAGCGAAACCGATACTGCTATCTACAAAGATAAAATTCTGAATAGTCCTGGTGTCGGTACCATTCACGTTTTCAACCACCAGCGTTACGTCGTAATAGCCTGACACCAGATAAGTGATCAGTGGATGCTGTGCGGTGGAAGTTCCGGGACTACCGCCTTCAAAAGTCCAGTTCCAGGCAATTGGATTATTAATGGTCAGATCTGTGAACTGAACCGAATGACCCGGCCAGATGTGCGTGCTGTCAGCAGTAAAATCGGCTATCGGCAATAGTAATTCTTCTACAAAAATATAATCTACGATGGTTTTGGTATCAGTACCATAGGCATTTTCAACCACCAGCGTCACGTCGTAATATCCCGGTGAGTTGTAGGTTATCAAAGGATTCTGAACCGAAGAAGTGGCCGGCGTGCCGCCTTCAAAAGTCCAGTTCCAGGAGGTCGGATTGTTAATGGTCAAATCCGTGAACTGAACGGTGTGACCCGGCCAGGTGTGCGTGCTGTCGGCAACAAAGTCGGCTACCGGCAACAGCAATTCTTCTACGAAAATGTAGTTTTCGATGGTCTTGGTATCAGTACCGTAGGCGTTTACAACTACCAGTGTTACGTCATAATACCCTGGTGAGTTGTAGGTTACCAAAGGATCCTGAGCTATAGAAGTGGCTGGCGTGCCGCCTTCAAAAGTCCAACTCCAGGAGGTGGGATTATTGGCAGACATATCCGTGAACTGAACTGATTGACCCAGCCAGATGTGCGTGTTGTCAGCAGTAAAATCTGCAATTGGCAGCAGTGGCAACTCGCTACAACTGATTACTGCTTTCCATCCTGGCTTGTTTACGCTGTAATCGCTGTGAAAAACGAATGTGAGCGCACCTTCGGCATTGCTGGCTTCGATAGTTCCCGGCGAGGTGGTTCCGCAGTAGGTACCGATTAACGGTGCCGATGAAGAAATCCCGTTGTAAATCTTCAGCCAGTCGTAGCTGCATGAAGAATTAGGCTCAACACTAAATTCCAGAAAATCGACGATGATGTTGCTGCCTGCTGTTTCCGGCTTAAAAGTCATCGTATAGTCTTCGTTATTCCCGTAATTGCCACTGGAACCACCAGAATCGTAAAACAAACCGGTGCAGGTAGTAATGGTTTGATTGCCCATGAGAAATTCGGCATTAACAGAGATATAATTTTCTTTGACGATGGTTTCACTATTACCACCGGCATCTGTCACAGTGAGAGAAACGTCAAAGTTTCCTATTTGGCTGTAAAGCACATTTTGTGGGTTTTTTACAGTTGAAGTGGCCGGCTGACCACCTTCAAAAGTCCAGCTCCAGCTCACAGGATTCCCATACGACAAATCCGTAAAATTAACCGTGCTACCCATCGACACGGAGGTAGCCGAAGCCGAAAAGTCGGGAATCAGCGTGCCGGCATCGAGCTGTACATTAAGGTTAACCGTTGCATAGCGCGAAACCTGCACATTGTTGATGGTCTGCGGAAAATGCCCCGGTGCTGAAAAGGTGAAATTATAACTGCCGGCCTCAATCGGGCGTTGATAAAACCCTGTGACCGGACTTGTAAAAACCATCGAGCTATCCGCATCATGGTTTTCAATGCTAATCATGGCAGCCAGCGGATCGCCAGTTACCATATCCGTCACAGTACCATTTACACCATAAGTTGCCTGACGCATGTAGTTGAGCATTGATCTGTAATTATAATTCCAGTGCGCCGGAAGCTGGCTTGGCGACAGCAGCTTTGTGTTTGATAGCTCCATCGTTAGTTCGCGACACTGCTGAAAATAAGTCATGTAATCCTGGCGTGAACCAGTGATCGAATACCATTGATAACCGTTGGTGACACCGTTGTTGAGAGCAGTGAGATAACCGGTGGGGGCATAAACGTGCACCGTGTCAGCATATTCGCGGCTCACAAAGTAGAGCCAGTCATCGTCGGCATGCAGGCGCGACCAGGTATCCCACGGATAGTTGATCACCTCAGAGCCGCCGTGCGTATTGGCCGACATCACAAAATTGTTTTCTTCTGCCATTTGCATAAATGCGATTGTTTCGGGTTGCCAGGCTTTACCGTCGGGATGAGGTCCATCTTTCGGATCGGGGTAGTTGCGGTTGAGATCCACATTGTTGGCGTTGTAACGTGTAGATCCGTAAACTGTGTTGTTGCCACCGGCATACGTGCCGTCAGGATTGGCAGCGGGGTTGATCCAAATCTCCGAATTATTTACTAAAGCGGCAATCTCCGGATTGGTAGCGTAGTTCTCGAGAAGATAATCGATCATACGCAGCAGAATGATATAGCCAGCGGTTTCGTCGCCGTGCATGGTGCCGGTGTAAAGAAATTGCGGCTCAGCCTCTCGTGTGCCCACATTATCAGAAATTTTAGCAACCATCAACTGGCGCCCCTGCGTTGTTTGCCCAATGCTAAACACCTGACACAAATCGGGATATTCGATGGCATATTGGTTCATCATCGAGATGTAAGCTTCGTAAGTAGGATAGAAATCCCAATCATCGATGGCTTTGATATTGACATCGTGGAGCATGCGCGGATTTTTGATCAGCTCGCCGGGCTTGGGCAACACTTCAAAAGAAAGCTCACTTTTGAGAAAGTCAGCAAATTCTTCCTTATTTGCGTAAGCGAAAACATCATCGCCCCGCACAGCATCGATGGAGATCTGGCTCGAAAGGCGCTGCAGATCGGCGTCGGATTTCTCAAATTTGAAATAGATTTCGCCGCGTTTGCCAAAAAGCTCATTCACATTTACCTGCTGCGCCCACAAAGAACCCAGCGTTACGAAAAGTGAGAAAATTAATATCGGTAATCTTTTAAGCATTTTTTGATTTTGGTTTTTATGAAACAAATTCGTTGATTAAGCTCGATAACTGCAGATAAACAGACTTGTTGACTTTCACCACCGGAAGTCGCAGGTTGTTTTGCGCCAGGTTGAGGATTTGCAGCGCTGCCTTGATTCCTCCGGGGCTGCCATCTTCAAATAATGTCCTTATGATGTCGGACAATTGGTAGTGAACCTTGCGGGCAGCCACAAAATCGCCTTTGAGACAAAGATTTACCATCGACGAAAATTGTGCGGGGAAAGCATTGGCCACCACCGAAATTACACCTTCGGCACCCAAAGCTATCAGCGGAAGCGTCAACGCATCATCGCCCGAAATCACCTGAAATCCCTTTGGTTTGTTTTTAATAATTTGTGTTATCTGTTCAAAGTTAGCGGAAGCCTCTTTGATAGCTACAATATTTTTGAAATCGTTGGCAAGTTGCAACGTTGTTTCTGCCTGCATATTAGAGCCGGTTCGTCCTGGTACATTGTACAAAATCATCGGCACCGGCGAAACACTTGCAATGGTTTTGAAATGGTTGTAAAGCCCCTTTTGCTGTGGTTTGTTGTAATAAGGACATACCGAAAGAATGGCATCGATGCCCTCGAAGCTGCTGGATTTGATGGTTTCGACAATATCCTGTGTATTATTGCCCCCTATCCCTTTTACAATCGGCACCCGCTGGTTGCAGGTTTCGATAACGAAATCCACCACCGCATTTTTCTCGTCAGCCGACAGCGTCACCGACTCGCCGGTAGTTCCCAGAACCACCAGATAATCCACACCGCTGGTGATGGTATGTTCTACAACTTGTTGTAACGACCCGAAATCGACGGTGCCGTATTTATGAAAAGGCGTCACAAGGGCGACACCCGTTCCCGTAAAATTTTTCTTCATGGTTTTGATGTATTGAGCAGCGCGAGATATTCCATCATCGCTGATATAAATTCGTCAAAGCTCATCTGGTCGTTGGCTTTGATCATAAAATCGTAAACTGAAAGCAGGTGAGGACGATATTTTCCGGCACGCAACGTCGCATTGCCAAAACCGGCTACGTAATAAAGTGGAAGATGCTCGGTGAGCGAAAGATCGATGAGCAGGTCAAATTGCTCTTTTACGAAATCTTTTGCAAATTCATTGGCGGGAACTCCAAGAAGATTGACAGCTTTTTTCGAAAAGATGTCCATCTGCAACTGCGCCATGTAATAATCAGGAACCTCGCGCGTAGGGACATAAGCGATCACTTTCACACGCTTGCCCTCGGCTTCGAGCTGTTTCTTGAGCCGCAACACACTTTTGTATTTTTCCTCGTCGTCGAGCACAAAGATCAGCCCGATGAATTTACTGGCAGAAAGAGAGATATTTTTGGGCTCCGGCTTGCGGCTGCGTTGTTCGCGGCCAATGCGCGCAAGCATAAATCGTTGTTTGAGTGTGAAAAATATTTCTTTCATTAAAACTAGAAATAGGACATCAAAAGTAAAAAACTAAGGAAGGCAAAGATACTTTTAACAATGATATTTTGCCGGTGTTCTTAAATTATTGATGGTACCTTGCCGAAAGTCATCCGCACTTTTTCTATTTTTACAAAAAAATAAGTTTAATAACGCTATCATTATCATGAAAATATTTCCTGTCGAAAAAATCCGTGATGCCGATGCCCACACCATTGCCAACGAACCTATTGCCTCCGTCGATCTGATGGAAAGAGCCGCGCGCCAATGCTATCGCTGGATAAAAAAACATGTCGGTTGCAGTTATCCTATTCGCGTTTTTTGTGCGCCGGGCAACAATGGCGGTGATGGTTTGGTGGTGGCGCGCCTTCTGGCCCAAAAAGGGTATCAGGTGCAGGTGCATCTGGTGCGCGTTACCGACAAGAGCTCCGCCGACTTTACAACCAATCTGGAGCGTTTGCAAGAGATTCCGAAAGTCGCCATTAGCGAGATAAGCGACGGCAATAATTTTCCCGAAATTGCACCCGACGAGGTGGTGATTGATGCGATTTTTGGCTCCGGGCTTTCGCGTCCTGTCGAAGGCTTTACAGCCAGACTCATCCACCACATCAATGAGAGCGGCGCCATCATCATCGCCATCGATATGCCTTCGGGGCTCTTTGCCGATAAACCTTCCACTGCCAAAGATGCATCCATCGTCCGCGCCGATTACACCTTGTCATTTCAATTTCCAAAGCAGGCATTTTTCTATCCCGAAAACGAAAGTTATGTTGGCCAGTGGGGAATTTTTGATATTGGCCTTTCGGCAGATTTCATTGCATCTGCACCGACGAACAATTTTTATATTCAAAAATCGGATATTCAGCCTTTGCTGATGCCACGTCATAAGTTCGCACACAAAGGGACTTTTGGTCACGGCTTGCTCATTGCCGGCGGTTATGGAAAGATGGGCGCTGCGGTGATGGCAGCAGAGGCTGCTTTGCGTGCCGGTGCAGGTCTCGTTACGGCACACATCCCCGGGGCGGGTTACCAGATCATACAAACGGCTCTTCCGGAATGCATGACCAGCATCGATGCTGATGAACACAATTTTACTGTGCTGCCCGAACATCTGGAGAACTATCAGGCCATCGCTGCCGGACCGGGTCTTGGAAAAAAGCCAGAAACACAAAAAGCACTCAAGCTCCTGATCCAAAACACGCCGGTGCCACTGCTTCTCGACGCCGATGCTTTAAATATCCTTTCGGAAAATAAGACCTGGTTGGCCTTTCTACCCCCGGAGAGTATTCTCACACCACATCCAAAAGAATTTGAACGGCTGATTGGGAAAACAAAAAATGGTTTTGAACGTCACGAGATACAACGTGATTTTTCGATAAAAAACAAAGTTTTTGTGGTGTTAAAAGGCGGTTACACCTGCATCTCCACCCCCGACGGACGCTGCTTTTTCAATAGCACCGGCAACGCAGGCATGGGAACCGGCGGTACCGGCGACGTGCTTACAGGCGTGTTGCTGGGATTGCTGGCGCAATGTTACCCAACATTACACGCTTGCCTGCTGGGCGTTTATCTGCATGGATTGGCGGGCGACATCGCTGCGAGGAAGTTATCGATGCAGGCCATGATCGCCGGCGACGTTACCAAATATTTGGGCAAGGCCTATAAAAAAACACAGGACGCTTCGTGAAATGTTGCCGAAACAACGCTTCACAAAACGTCCTGAATGTGCTTAATAAAACGTTCGTCTTATTAGGCCACTAATCCCGTAGCAATTATAAAAGTAGCTGCAAAAGCAACGATGGCATACAATTCTGGGAAAACTGCCAGAATCATCGTTTTGCCAAAAACATCATATCCTGATCCGATGCCGGCGATGCCGTTGGCACAGATGCTTCCCTGGCGAATGGCCGAGAGCAATGCTACAAGACCCAATGCAACGCCAGCGCCAAAGATGGCGGTACCTTGCAACATCGTCATACTTTCATTAATGATACCCAGGTTGTTGATCACAAAAAATCCTGCAAAGCCATACAGACCTTGCGTACCCGGCAACGCGCTAAGCAGCATGTAATTACCGAAAGCTTCGTCGTTTTTCTTCAGTGCGCCGATGGCAGCATTGCCTCCCATCGTTACACCATAAGCACTGCCTATCCCCGAAAGGGCAATCATCAGCGCCAGGCCCACATAAGTTAAAATTAATGGTAATGCCATAATAAATTGTCTCCTTTTGTTTTGTTGTTTTATTTATTAAAAAATCTTTGATTGCTAATTCTAATCCATCATTAAATCAAGTTTTCGCTTGCAGCCTCTTTCTTTTTCATAAAAGGCCTGTAAGGCTTGCCGCCACCTTGAAATCCTGCATTTTTATAAAATTCGACGAAAGTAAGACGCAACGGATGCACAAAAGCACCCAACGAAGCCATGAAAATATTGAGGCCATGGCCAATGAGCAATATCACCAAAAAGATGATTTGACTCACCACCGGAATACTGCCACTCATTTGCGAGGCCAGGTCGTTAAAAACATATCCCAAAATACCGCTCGAAACACCCAATGCAAACAGACGTATGTACGACAGCAAGTCGCCCATCACACCGGTAACCATCGAATAAACATCCCATAGTCCTCCACCAAAATTGATAAAAACATTTTTGCCGGGGTTGTTCATAAAAAGAATGAGTATGCCACTGACGCCGAGCAAAATGTATAGTAATATGGTGAACAGTTGCTGGTTATTATCGCTATGAACCATAAAAAGCACCGCCCCGCCAATGATGAGCAATATCCACCCTATAGTAGAAAGCGCATATTGGAAACCATACTGCCGCGTAAGGTTGATGACCTTGATGACCATGCCATAGAGAATCTGGATGGCGCCCAAAAGCAGGGCGAGATAAAACATCTTATCCGATTCGAGCATGTATTCGCGCACGCCTGCAAGCCAGCTAACGCTGCCCTCGTCGTACATCTCTATCAGGTTGAGGCCAAAGAAGGTTCCCGTAAGGGCACCAAAAATAATGGTAGCCACGCCAAGCCATTGTGCGAGCGTAAGAATTCTTTTCATCATCCCACCCACACGGGGTTTGGCAATGGTAGCACCGATAATGAAAAGTAACCCATAGCCGGCATCGCCTAAGCAGAAGCCAAAGAACATCATAAAGAAAGGTGCGAAAAATGGAACGAGATCCATCTCGCCGTATTTGGGCAGCGAATAAAGGTTGCTGATAGGCTCGAAAAGCTTGCTGAAGTTTCCGTTTTTGAGCAGGATGGGAACTTTCTCTCCTTTTACAGGATTCTCCGTAAGGAAAAAGAGGTCGTGCTGTTTCAGAAATTCATCTACAGCCACAACTTTTTGATTGGGCACCCAGCCCTGCAGGATGCGCAACTGATCGTCGGCTTCGGAAGCGCTGTTTTGCACCACATTGCTAAAGTTGATCTGGTCGAGCAGCTCGTTGCGGGCAGCAGTCAGTTTGGGTACAAAAGCACTTGCATAATTGCTAAAGTAGTTGCTGATTTCGGTAGCGCGCTCTTCGAGTTTTTCGCGCTCGGCTATAACTCCGGAGGCTGCCCGTTCGGGCGTTCGCACCTCTTCGGCCTCGATCTCGATAGCTTCCTTTCCGGTATCTACAATTACGAAATACACCTGGCCATCGGTTTCGCTGATTACCTCAAGATTATATTGCTCAGCCCATTCCGGCTTGTATTTTCGCTGATTCGCCACATAAAAACGGAGTTTAAATCCGTTGGCTTCGAGCTTGTCGAACATGGCACGATCGAAATTGCCCCAGGGACGCAAAATCCGGTATAACTTTTCGAGCGATGCTCCCTTCTGCCTGTTGTCGTCGATTTCGACTTGCATGGCAGATATTTTATCGAGGATTTCCTGTGCCGAAAGATCGGTATCTGCAGTTGATCCTTCTCCTTCTTGAATCTTTGCCGATAGAAATTTAATGGTACGATCGTACTGCCTGAGTAGTTCAATCTTTTGCTGTGTTGCAGCGTCGGGTTCTACACCGCGATCGGCTACATCCACCATTCCGAGATTTTGCAGATCATCAAGGAACTGCTCAAAGTCGGCGTGATGCACCAGCATCGAATATTTTTTCATGGGAAGAATCATGCTATGGCCTCCTCAAGTTTTTGTTCCATGCGCGTCTTTACAATCTTTTGTGCCGCTTTGGAGAGGTTTTCTTCGTCTTCCATAAAACGTTTTATCTTTAAGATGGCTTCTTCGTAGCCCGGAATCTGTACCTTTTCGTAAAGGTTTACTTTCTGTGTGGTTTTTTTGCGGGCAAAGTCGAGCAGCTCGGTTTTGCGTACAAAAACATCGCGCTCCAGCGCCAGACGTGCCATCGATTTTAATATGGTGATACCCTCCAGAAACCACGATGGGCTGCTGAAGATACTGAAAGGCCGGATTTCGAATTCGATATTTTCTAGTACCGGCGTTTTAACACCAGCAATTTTCTTCACCGAAAGCGAAACATCTTTTATGGCAAGCAGGTCGGGTTCAAATTCGCTCCACATACGCAGCAGCGCCGAGCCTTCCTGTTTGCGCTTCTCCAGATCTTCGTTCAAACGGTCAGCTTCGTTACGGGCTTTCTTCACCTCAACGCGCAACGCCGACTCCTTATTTTTAAGCGTAGGCAATGCGTTAAGCCTTACCTTCAACTGCTTGTTAAGTGCCTGTAAAGAAGTTTTGTTATAATTAAATTTTATCGCCATAATTTACAAACTGTTATCAGGATGGCCAGAACTTACTGACGAACTCCTGCTTGATGCCAACCTCGGCGGGTTCAAAAAATTCGGCAAACAAGCCCCAGGTTCTGTCGAGCATCTCTTCGGCACCAATATTCACATCGATGGCCAGCAGGTCGTTGGCGTATCTTTTGGCGAAAGCCAGTGCCCGCTCATCGAAGTCGGTAAGGTCGAAACCATTTTCGAGCTTCGTCTTGGCATTCGCAGCCTCAGCGTAAAGCTTGATAGCAGCGTTCATCACCTGCCCATGGTCGCTACGTGTGTCTTTACCAATCACGTTTTGTTTAAGCCGCGACAAACTGCGGAACGGGTCAATGATTACTTTAGAAATATCGCTGTCGTGGCGCAGGTAGAGCTGCCCTTCGGTAATGTAGCCGGTGTTGTCGGGGATGGCATGCGTAATGTCGCCACCCGAAAGCGTTGTCACGGCAATGATGGTAATGGAGCCACCGGATGGCAGTTGTACAGCTTTCTCGTAAATTTTTGCCAAGTCGCTGTAGAGCGATCCGGGCATGCTGTCCTTGCTGGGAATCTGGTCCATCCTGTTGGAAACGATGGCCAGCGCGTCGGCAAAAAGCGTCATGTCGGTGAGCAACACCAAAACGGTTTCGTTTTTTTCGACAGCAAAATATTCGGCTGCCGTGAGGGCCATGTCTGGGATGAGCAGGCGCTCTACCGGCGGGTCGTCGGTGGTATTCACAAAGCTGATGATGCGGTCGAGCGCACCGGCATTGTCGAATACATTTTTATAAAATAAATAATCATCGTTGGTAAGCCCCATTCCGCCGAGGATGATCTTGTCGGCCTTGGCGCGCAATGCAACCATGGCCATCACCACGTTGAAGGGCTGGTCGGAGTCAGTAAAGAAAGGAATCTTCTGCCCCGACACCAGCGAGTTGTTCATGTCGATGCCGGCGATACCGGTAAAGATCATGTTGCTAGGTTTTTTACGCTGAACGGGATTTACCGACGGGCCTCCGATCTCAACCTCCCGGCCTTCCACACGCGGACCACCATCGATGGGATCGCCGTATGCATTAAAAAAGCGTCCGGCCAGGGCATCGCTCACTTTGAGCGTGGGCGCCTTGCCCAGAAAGGTTACTTCGGCATTGGTTGGAATTCCCTCGGTACCACCGAAAACCTGCAGTGTAACGTTGTCGTCGATTATCTTTACCACCTGCGCCATCTTGTCGCCAATCATGGCCAGCTCTTCGCTGCCTACGCCGGTGGCATGCAGCACACAGGTAGCTTTGGTAATCTGATCGATCCTGGTGTATATCTTTTGAAAAGCCTTTGTTTGCATAATAATGTATTAATGAGCTTTGTAAAATAGTTGTATTAGGCTGTCGCAGCGACAGGGCGGTATTTTTTGAGTTCTTCGGTGAGTTGTTTATGAAATTTCTCAAATTCCTCCGACTCGAACTTCGTATAGTTCATTTGTTTCAGGATGTTGATGAGACTCCGGAAGTAGCTGTTGACCTCCTCAAAATGATCAAACTCGTAATCCTCCTTCAAGATGCCGATCACCAGATCCATCATATATTTCTGACGTTTGATAGGTGTTTGGGCATCCACTTCGTCGAAAGCATCCTGTTGCAAAATCACAAAATCGAAAACTTCTGATTTCCAAAAGCGGATATGATATTCGATAGGCACCCCATCGTCGCCAAGGATATTGATTTGTTCGTAGGCCTCTTTGCCACGCACCAGCAGGTTCCGCGCATATTGAAGCTGATCAAACCATTCTTCGCCCACATTGTCGTGCAGATATTCGATCACCTCGTCATATTCGAGATACTTGGAGTAGCTTTCGATGGGATCGACAGCGGGATAGCGTTTGCTATCGGCACGCGACTGCGACAAAGCATAAAAACAACGCGCCACTTTTTTGGTCGATTCGGTCACAGGTTCTTTCAGGTTTCCACCTGCCGGCGACACAGTACCAATAAAGGTAATACTTCCGGTTTTGTCGTTTGGCAAAATCACATATCCGGCGCGGGAGTAGAAGTTAGAAATAATGGCAGGCAAATCCATGGGATAAGCATCCTGACCGGGCAACTCTTCCAGGCGATTCGACATTTCGCGCAGCGCCTGTGCCCAGCGTGAAGTAGAGTCGGCCAACATCAGCACCTTCAATCCCATCGCGCGGTAATATTCGGCAAGGGTCATGGCAGTGTAAACCGATGCTTCGCGGGCGGCCACGGGCATGTTAGAAGTGTTGGCGATAATGGTGGTACGTTCCATAAGGGTTCGTCCGGTACGTGGGTCGATGAGCTCTGGAAATTCAGTAAAAACCTCCACTACCTCATTGGCACGCTCACCACAAGCTGCCATCACGATCATGTCGGCCTCGGCATATTTGCTCAAAGCATGTTGCAGCACCGTTTTGCCGGTACCGAAAGCGCCGGGTGTAAAACCTGTTCCTCCTTCCACAATAGGATTGAGCGAGTCGATGCAGCGGACACCGGTTTCGAGCATACGGAAGGGCCGGGGCTTTTCTTTGTAAGCTCTGATGGGAACTTTTACAGGCCATTTCTGCGCCATGCGAACCTCATGCGTTTTGCCCTGGGTATCGGTGAGGATGGCTACCACATCAAGGATGGTGTAACTTCCGGCAGCAGCCACACTTTTCAAGGTAAATTTGCCTTCAAATTTAAAAGGTACCATGATCTTGTGGGGCATCCAGTTTTCTTTTACTTCGCCCAGCCAGGAGCCTGCTTCTACCAAATCGCCTACGCGTGCCAGCGGTTTAAATTCCCACTTCTTGTCGTCTTCGAGCGGATTGGTGTATTCGCCTCGATTCAGAAAAACACTTTCCATCTTATCGAGGTCATTTTGCAGGCCGTCGAAGTTTTTGGAGAGAATTCCGGGACCCAAAGTCACTTCGAGCATATGGCTCGTGAACTCCACCACCGTGCCTAACTTAAGGTTGCGTGTACTCTCAAAAACCTGCACATAGGCTTTTTTGCCCATTATCTTGATCACCTCGGCCATCAGACGCACGTTATCATGAATGATGTAACATATCTCATTTTGGGCCACGGGTCCGTCAACGGTAACAATTACTAGATTGGAGATGATTCCGGATACTGATCCTTTTGTCATTTAAAAATATTTTGAGAATAAATAGATACTTATTGTTGTAGCACAAAGTGCTGACCGTTAGACTGGAACTCCCAATTTTGAGATTGATCGTCCCACGTAAAATCGCCGGTTTCGCCGGTGTTGCCGCCGCTAAGTTTCTGCACATGAATCGTATTCTTTTCAGCAGTGAGTTGATAAGTGTCGCCGCCGTTTTTAACGATGCGTGTTTGTTTTTCGACAGCATTCATTGCCAACGGATTACTACCCGACCAAAACTCGATGGAGTTGAGCACAATACCATCAGCGAGCAAAGTAACGGAGTAAACCGGAATCACAAGCATGGCAAAAAACACCAGCTCGGAACCCCACCGGCCATCAATATCCATATTCCAGTTGTAGAGATTATTGGTAAGCTGAAACGAACCGATGCAGCTTTGTTGAGTTAGTGTAGTTCCCAGCAGAATGACTGCCAGTAGTAGTACTTTTATCTTTTTCATATCTTCCTTAATAATTTATTAATGAAATAAATTGTTGATGATCAGGTACGTTTTATTTGTTGCAAATTAAATTCGTCGGGCAATTTATAATCGCGTGTAAGGCGGTCGAGCAACTGGTCGAACATGCTACGTCCGGTCTCCGGATCAAGGCGCATCCAGCGTTCGGCTATACTTAGCTGAAGCATAAAAGCCAGCAGGCGTTCGATGGTAAAATATTCGAAGAAGGTATGTTCGTCGATCCACTGCCATTTTAAAAGATCGAGATTTTTCTCGCGCTCGGTGATGGTGTCACTTTGCCAGGCAGCCAGAATTTTTTCTGTTTCTGCAAAGTCCTGCATCAGGCCAAAATCGCGTGCACTGCTACGCTGTATACTTTGCGTCACCACATTGTCGCCAATGAGCTGATTGGACAGCGGCATCTCGTGCTCGCGCAAAGCCATCGCTGTGGTTACATTAGTAAAATCGAGCAGGAAGCTATAGTATTTGCGAAGAAAATCGTTGTTGAGCGACAGCAGGTGGTCATAGAAATGCTTGTCGAGAACAGCTTCCCAAGGCATCTCATTATTGTCGCGTTCGTCATTTTTAAACTGCGTAATAAAATCGCGCATGTAATTCGGAATCCGGTCATCGCTTTCGCGGATTTCTTCTTCGAGGAGGTCGCGGCTATAGTTGGCCATCTCTTGCCACGGCTTGTCGTTTTTGAGCAGCAGGCTGAGCAGATTTTGATTGTCGTATTTCAAAAACAGCACTTCTATCAGCGCATAGTCGTCGGGATGCAGCGTCTTGCGAAACTCTTCTTTAAAAGCTTCTACCGACACCTTGGCTCTGTTTTCGTCGAGAAAAAGATCAGGGAGCCCGGCAACCTCGTAATAATAATGGCGTTTGAAAAGCATGCTATTTGATTTCGTCAAAAAATTTACGGGTCCGCGGGCGGAGATATTGGTTGAAGAATAATTTAAAATCCTCATCAGTAAAGCTAATCTTATAGCTGCCATCTTTGGGTCCAAGCTTAAAGCCGCTTTTGATACCTTCTTCAAAGTCGATGTTCACACCACCTTTCACTTTTTCAGCCACCTTCTTCGTAAGGACACCTTCGAGCTGTTTGTGGTCTTCTTTCGACATAAATACGGTAATATCTTTTCCATGCTGCTCTATCTGATCCCAGTTGTCGGCCATTTTGAGCAAAAGATTTTTTACAAAATCCTTGTCATCAAAGGCCTGATCGATGGCCTCATTTACAGCTTTGTCGACCAACAAATCGGTGATGCGTTGTTTGATGCTTGTAACAGCCTGCCGGGTGGTCATCTGTAACTCCGAATCGGTATTTTTCTTAAGCTCTTCGGAAGATTGGCGTGCATCAGCTAGAATCTTCTCAGCATCGGCACGCGCTGTTTTTAGTATCTCTTCTGATTCTTTTTTGGCTTTAGCCACAAGATCGGCTGCTTCTTTCTTTCCTTTTTCAACACCTTCGTCGTAAATACGTGTTGTTAGTTCCTGCAGTTTATCATTCATAGTTTATTTGCTAAAAGTTGCTTAACACAATGCTGTAAAAGTCCGCAAAGATAAATGATTTGTATCGACCTATTATAGTTAAAGCATTCTAAAAAAATAGAATCACACAAATCGGAGCACAACTTTAACCTGATCGATCAGAAATTATTATAGCCTTCTTTGAAACAAATAAAATTATCAACGTTCTGTAAGCAATTGAAAGAGCTGAAAACACGCGGCCGCAGCGGATTTATCGTTAAATTGTGCTCGCAGTGTTTGATAACTTTACCACCCCGCTTCACCCAAATCAGGAGGCTATTAACTTATTTTTGCCTCCCGGACAATTAGCAGGAAAACAAATTAATGATGACAGTAGAATATAGTGATGATCTGGTACGCTCGCTCGAATGGAACGAGCACATACAAACGCGCCCCGGCATGTACATTGGCAAGCTGGGCGACGGCTCCTCGCAGGACGATGGCATTTATGTATTAATAAAAGAAATCCTCGACAACTCCATTGATGAATTTGTGATGGGCAACGGACGGCGCATCGATGTAAACATCGACGATCGCAAGGTGAGCATCCGCGACTACGGGCGCGGCATACCGCTCGGCAAGGTGGTGGATTGTGTAGCCAAAATCAACACCGGCGCCAAATACGATAGCAAGGTTTTTAAAAAATCGGTAGGTTTGAATGGCGTGGGCGCCAAAGCGGTAAATGCGCTATCGTCGTTTTTTATGGCCCAATCGGTGCGCGAAAACAAGACCAAAATTGTAGAATTTAGCGGCGGAGTAAAAACAAAGGAAGATCCACTTGCCGACACCACCGAGCGCGACGGAACCATCATCACCTTTGTGCCCGACACCAAATATTTCGGCAACTTTCATTTTATTCCTGAATATGTAGAGAAACTCTTGTGGAACTATGTTTTCCTCAACAACGGGCTGAGCATCTATTACAATGGAGAACGGTTTTTTGCTAAAAATGGCCTGCACGATCTTTTGGAACGCAACATAAATGGCGATGCGATCTATCCGATCATCCATCTCAAAGAGGACGATCTGGAGTTTGCCTTTACCCACATGAACAATCAGTATGGTGAGGAATACCATTCGTTTGTGAACGGACAAAATACCACGCAGGGTGGCACCCACCAGGCTGCTTTCCGCGAAGCCATCGTAAAAACCATGCGCGAGTTTTATAAAAAAGATTTCGAGCCCGGCGATGTGCGAGCTTCCATCGTGGTTGCGTTGAGCATCAAAGTACAGGAGCCTATATTTGAGTCGCAAACCAAGACAAAGCTTGGCTCTCAATACCTGGAGCCCGACGGACAAACTGTTCGCAACTACGTGATGGACATTGTAACACGCAACCTTGACAACTATCTTCACAAGAATCCCGCAATCGCCGAGACTATCTTACAGAAAATCCTCAGCAGCGAGAAAGAACGTAAAGACATCGCCGGTATCAAAAAACTGGCTCGGGAGAGTGTTAAGAAAGCCAGTCTGCACAACAAAAAGCTGCGCGACTGCCGGGTGCATTACAACCAAAACCACGACCGGCGCCTGGAAACAACGCTCTTTATCACCGAGGGCGATTCGGCCAGCGGCTCCATTACCAAAAGCCGCGACGTGAATACCCAGGCGGTATTCTCGCTCAAGGGAAAACCGCTCAACTCCTACGGCATGACCAAAAAGATCGTTTACCAAAACGAGGAATTCAACCTGCTGCAGGCTGCGCTCAACATCGACGAAGACCTTGAAAATCTACGCTACAACAACATCGTTGTCGCCACCGATGCCGACGTCGACGGCATGCACATCCGCCTGCTGCTGCTCACCTTTTTCCTGCAGTATTATCCCGACCTGGTGAAATCAGGCCACCTGTACATCCTGCAAACACCGCTGTTCAGGGTGCGCAACAAGAAAGAAACCATCTATTGCTACTCGGAAGAGGAGCGCGTGCAGGCACTCAAAAAGCTGGGGGTTAACCCTGAGATTACCCGCTTCAAAGGGCTGGGTGAGATTTCGCCCGACGAGTTCAAACACTTTATCGGCGGCTCTATGCGCCTCGATCCGGTGATACTAAAAAAAGGTCAGCCGTTGGGCGACATGCTGTCGTTTTATATGGGTAAAAACACCCCCGACCGCCAGAGCTTTATCATCGATAATCTGAAATATGAGGAGGTGATGTAGAAGGGAGAGGTTAGAGCAAATTGACGACTTTTGACCGACTAACATTTATTGAGTTTTCGCCCCAACGGGACGAAATTATTGCCGGTTAACAATTAACGATTGCCGATTAACGAATGGATAACGTTGCTTTATTCCAAAATGGTTTTTTGTGTCAGCATTTTTGAACCGGAGACAACATTCAGAAGATAAACACCACGTGGCCATCGGCTCGTTGGTATTGTTATCTCAGCATCTTTTTCGGTCATCTCCAAAATCAATTTCCCTGTAATATCCATTATTTTAATATCCAGCTCCAACTCCTGGCTGTTTTGGATGCGCAGAAAATCTCGGGCAGGATTGGGCGAAACGGAAACGCCTTCGGGCTGCTGCTGCTCATGGATGCTGCTCCAACCAAAAGGTGCTCTTGACCGGTAAATCTGCCAATGGCCATCTGTGTATGCTTCCCAGATAAGATACCCCCAACTAAAATTATCCCCACCAGACTCACCCAGGAAAAATTTCGGATTGCGGCATTCAGTTCCTAAGTTGCTAAGCTGAAAATATTCATTCCCGCCAAAATATATATTATTCATAAAAATCTCACGCGCACCTGCTGTGTCGTGGATAAAAGCACAATAGTAGAGTTCGGGATCATAGCCTTTCACAGCTATCCATGTGGAAAAAGCATCGTAATCGAAAATGGTGTCACTTTCTATCTCTAATTGATATTCATCATCCATACCCCACGACCTGCGAACATTATTAATGTACCATTTTTCGGCCGCTTTGTAGGTAAATGAAACCCATCCATCATTCATTTCAAAAGTGGTTCCTCCCAGAGTAGAAATCTCCTTCTCAGTTTTTAATATTTGTGGATCACTCCAATTATAGCCATAGGTCATTGATGACATCATCAGTGAGGTAGAATCATTATTTGGCCACAGCCAATAAACCTGGTCCTTCTGGACGACTATGTCAGTAATCTCACCGGTGAATACCGTATCCGGAACGCTAAAAGAAACATCTCCGCCACTATTGATCGGGTGAAAAGTCAGCACATGTCCATTGGAATGGTATGCCATAATAGAGTTATCATAGTAAGCGTAAGTGAAGAGGTTATTAACATTTCCTTCGGTAGCAAATGGAACCGGTAATGACTGACCGCCATCAGAGGCAATTTTTATGTAGTACAAATCAGTTTTCTCTCCGACAGCCTTTTCATAAAATACTACCCCAATCGTATCTTGGGGAAAGTACCACCAAGAATGGTACAGCTGAGGATTTTGGTAACGCACTCCCTCGTCGGCTATCAATGTCACGGGAGGATCGTTGGAGAGATACCTCCAATAAACAATGGCTGTAGATTCAGGATCGGTTTGCTGTTCCCAAATTAATAAATATCCTAATTCCTGCGCCGCGTATCCCATTACAGCATTTTGTTTGTCGTAATCATTCACGAAAAAGGGCACGGGTTCATCGAAGTTCTGGCTTTTTGCATTGTCGGTAAACGCCAGCAATACCAGCAAGAAAGTAAAGGTTCGTAATAAAGTTTTCATTTGTCTTAAGTTTTTATGATTAAAAAATCAACCTACTTATTCCACTACAATCTTCTGCGTAAGTCGTTTAGCTCCAGCGGTAGCACTCAAAATATACACGCCGCGTGGCCATTGGCTTGTAGCAACTGAGAACTCTGCGTCACCACCCGCTGTTTCAAAAATCAGCCTTCCACTAATATCCATTATTTTAATAACCAGCGCCAACTCCTGGCTGTTTTGGATGCGCAGAAAATCACGGGCAGGATTGGGCGAAACCGAAACGCCTTCGGGCTGCTGCTGCTCATGGATGCCTCCCCAGACAAAAGGCGCCCTTGATCGGTAAATTTGCCAATGACCATCCACGTAGGCTTCCCAAACAATGTAGCCCCACCACGAAGAATAATCAATCGGGTCGCCCAGATAAAATTTCGGGTTGCGACATTCTGTTCCTAAAAAGGTCAGTTGGAAATACTCATTGCCACCCCAATATGCATTATTGAGGAACACTTCGCGCGCTCCCGCTGTGTCTTTGATGTAGGCACAATAATACAAGTCAGGATTATCTCCTTTCACAGCAATCCATGTAGCAAAAGCATCATAATCGAAAATGCTGTCGCTTTCAAAATCCAGTTGGAATTCATCAACCATACCCCACAATGGTAAAATATTATTTATGTGCCACTTTTCGGCAGATTTGTATGTGTAAGAAATCCATCCTGCATTTTGCATAAAAGTAGTCCCTCCTATCGTGCTGATCTCCTTTTCTGTCTTTAGCACCACGGGTTCCGCCCATGGATTATAATTTCCCGACATCATCAGTGAGGTGGAGTCGTCGTGACGCGCCAGCCAGAAAAGCTGGCCAAAAGTGGTTTTTATGTCAGTAATCTCACCCGTAAATATCGTGTCGGGTGTGCTAAACGAAGGTATGCCACCAATTTGCTTTTCATAAAAAGTCAGCAGGTGCCCATTGGAATGATAGGCTAACCAATTATCATTGTATGAAAGAGCCAACAGATTGTTCGTATTGCCCTCGGTGGCTAATGCGTAAGGTGCAGATTGTCCGCCATCGGGAGCCAGCTTTATGTAATAAAGTCCGGTGGTTTCGCCAACAACCTTTTCATAAAAAATAATCCCTGTCGAATCATTGAGATTTCCGTAGTGTGAATAATACAACTGCGGATTGCGGTAATGCACACCCTCGTCGGCTATCAAAGTTACGGGAGGATTGGGCGACCGATAGCTCAAATAAGCAATGGCCGTGGAAGCCGAATCGGTTTGCTGTTCGTACACAAGCAGCCATCCTAAATAGTCGGCAGCATAACCCAAGACAGCGTTTTGTTTATCGTAATCATCCGTGACAAACGGTTCGACCCCGTCGAAAAACTGGCTTTTTGCTTTGTTGGTAAAAACCAGCATCACCAGCAGGATGAAAAAGGCTTTTAATAATGTTTTCATAGCGCTAAGTTTTTAAGTTTTTGTTTTGAAAAGGAAAGTCTATACAAAGGAAAAAAAAATCGGATATAAAAACAAAAACCTGGGAGTTTTTTTTCAATTAAAGATTTGGCGTCAATTGAAATATGATTTATTGTGTTTTGAAATTTGTCCGCTATGGCGTTTGGACGAGGTTGTACCTCTGTAGCTGATGTCTGGTGTTTGGACGAGGCTGCGCCTCGTCCGGCCTATTTTTACAGGCTGCGCCTGTTATACTTCGTCAATCGCGATTCCAAATTGATTTCGCCCCTTTGGGGCTTCTTCATTTCGCCAATTACTATCATAGCGCTGTGCGCTATGCTAATGATTTCGCCCCTTTGGACTTTAATTCAAAATTCAAACTACGATTTTTGTCATTCAATTGCATTTCAAGACGCACGGCCGTGCGTCTCTACATTCCATATCATTTGGCATTCGTTAATCGAAAATTGTTAATCGTTATTCGTAAATCAACAATCGTAAATCGCCCTTCGCTACATATTTCTCCGGTACTGCCCTCCCACTCTGAAAAGTGCATCGGTGATCTGTCCCAGCGAAGCGTGTTTGGTAACTTCCATCAGCGCGTCGAACATATTTTGGTTGTCGATGGCCTGCTGCCGCAGCATCTTCAGGCTTTCCTCAGCTTCGGCCGGCCAGGTTTTGTGCAGTTGTTCGAGCATCATTATCTGATATTCTTTTTCGGTGGTGGTGGCGCGGATTACCTCGCCGGGCAGCACCGTTGGCGAACCCGTGGAAGAGAGGAAAGTGTTGACGCCCATTATCGGCAACTTGCCGCTGTGCTTCATCGATTCGTAATAAAGCGACTCATCCTGAATCTTGCCGCGCTGGTACATGGTTTCCATGGCGCCAAGCACGCCTCCCCGTTCGGTGATGCGGTCGAACTCGCTCAGCACAGCTTCTTCCACCAGCTCCGTAAGTTCCTCGATGATGAAAGAACCTTGCAACGGGTTTTGGTTTTTGGCCAATCCCAACTCGTGATTGATGATCATTTGTATAGCAATGGCACGGCGCACCGAAGCTTCGGTAGGCGTGGTGATAGCTTCATCAAAAGCATTTGTGTGAAGCGAATTGCAGTTGTCGTAGATCGCATAAAGTGCCTGCAGCGTGGTGCGGATGTCGTTGAAATCTATTTCCTGCGCATGGAGCGAGCGACCGGACGTCTGGATATGGTATTTCAGCTTTTGCGAACGATCGTCTGCATCATATTTCAGCTTCATGGCTTTGGCCCAGATCAAACGCGCCACGCGGCCCAGCACTGAATATTCGGCATCGATGCCATTAGAAAAGAAAAACGAAAGATTAGGTGCAAATTTGTTGAAGTCCATGCCGCGGCTGGCATAATATTCTACGTAAGTAAAACCATTGGCCAGCGTAAAAGCCAGTTGTGTGATGGGATTGGCGCCAGCTTCGGCGATATGGTAGCCCGAAATACTCACCGAGTAGAAATTGCGTACATTATTGTCGATAAAATATTGCTGCACGTCGCCCATGAGTTTGAGCGAAAAATCGGTGGAGAGGATACAGGTGTTTTGTGCCTGGTCTTCTTTGAGTATGTCGGCCTGCACAGTGCCGCGAACACGGCTTATTGTATCTTTTTTGATGCGCTGATAAACCTCGGCGGGAAGTGCCTGGTCGCCGGTGATGCCAAGCAGCATCAGCCCCAGTCCGTCATTGCCTGCTGGCAGTTCGCCCTGATAAGATGGTCGTTGTGTTCCACGTTTTTTATAAAGGTCGGCGATTTTCTTTTCCACCTCTTTTTCCATACCGTTTTTACGGATATAAATTTCACATTGCTGATCGATGGCGGCATTCATAAAAAATCCTACCAAAGTAGGCGCTGGCCCGTTGATGGTCATCGAGACGCTGGTTTTGGCATCCACCAGATTAAAACCCGAATAGAGTTTCTTGGCATCGTCGAGGCAGCAAATCGAAACGCCCGAGTTGCCAACCTTTCCGTAGATGTCGGGGCGTCGTGCCGGATCGTGGCCATACAACGTCACCGAATCGAAAGCCGTAGAAAGCCGCCGCGCGGGCATGCCAAACGAAACGTAATGAAACCGTTTGTTGGTGCGTTCGGGACCGCCTTCGCCGGCAAACATGCGCGTGGGGTCTTCGCCCTCGCGCTTAAACGGAAATACGCCAGCAGCAAAAGGGAATTCGCCAGGCACATTTTCGCGCAGGTTCCATTTTAAAATATCGCCCCACGCCGTATATTGCGGCAGCGAAATTTTAGGCACCTGCAGGTGCGACAGCGTTTCGGTGTGCGTCTCCACGCATATTTCGCTTTCGCGAACGGTGTAACAGAACATTTTTTCACGCAACAACCTGCGTTTTTCGCTCCATGTTTCCAAAACCTTTCTGTTGTGCGGATCGAGATTCAAATCGATTTCGTCATAAACCTTCTGAAGGTTTTCGGCAGCAGCCTCATCACCTTTTTGTTTTAATATGCTAATGCTTTCGTGAAAGGCAAAAAGCTGTTGCGCAATGTTGCCTTGCTTTTCGACCCATTTATTATACCGCCGAACGGTTTCCGAAATTTCAGAAAGATAGCGTACACGTGCCGGCGGGATGATGTGGATTTTCTCCGACATCTCCTGCCCTACCTGCATTTTGGTTTCCAAAGGAGCACCAGTCTTTTCGACGATGAGGTGCATCAACGCGCGGTAAAGTTCGTTGGTGCCCGGATCGTTGAACTGAGAAGCAATAGAACCGTAAACCGGCATGGTGGCAGGACTTTCGTCGAAGCGCATGTGGTTGCGCTGGTATTGTTTTTTTACATCGCGCAAAGCATCGGGGGCACCGCGTTTATCAAATTTATTGAGGGCGATGATGTCGGCAAAATCGAGCATATCAATTTTTTCGAGCTGGGTAGCTGCGCCATATTCGGGCGTCATTACGTACATCGAAACATCGCTATGATCGACAATTGAAGTATCGCTTTGGCCGATGCCGGAAGTTTCGAGGAAGATCAGATCGAAGCCGGCAAGTTTCAAGATGCAAACGGCGTCGCGGACATAGCGCGAAAGTGTGAGATTGCTTTGACGCGTGGCCAGGGAGCGCATATATACGCGCGGATTGCTGATGGAGTTCATGCGGATACGGTCGCCAAGCAGAGCACCGCCGGTCTTGCGTTTGGAAGGATCGACTGAGATGATGCCGAGGGTTTTGTCGGGGAAATCGTCGAGAAAGCGCCGTACAATTTCATCGATAAGCGACGACTTGCCCGAACCACCAGTGCCAGTGATGCCCAGCACAGGCGTGGTCTGGTCGCATCCGGCCGTGATTTCTTCAAGAAAACTCACGGTGCTCTCCGGGAAGTTTTCTACAGCCGAAATAACCTGCGAGATGTGCAGCACATCTTTCTGCTTGATTTTATCAATATCAGGTTTCACATTTTTTCCTGTAGGATGATCCGACTTTTGCAACAGGTCGTTGATCATTCCCTGCAAGCCCATCGAGCGTCCTTCGTCGGGCGAATAGATGCGCGTTATGCCATAAGCATGTAGCTCAGCGGCTTCTTCGGGAAGTATAACACCGCCGCCGCCGCCAAATATTTTGATATGACCGGCACCATTTTCTTTAAAAAGATCGTACATATATTTAAAAAACTCCATGTGGCCGCCCTGGTAGGAAGTGATGGCCACTGCCTGTGCATCTTCCTGAATGGCACAGTCTACGATATCCTGCACGGAGCGGTCGTGCCCGAGATGAATCACCTCGGCACCCGAAGCCTGGATGATGCGCCGCATAACGTTGATGGCGGCATCATGTCCATCGAACAAAGAAGCTGCTGTAACGATGCGGATTTTATTTTTGGGTTTATAGGTCTTGGATTGTTGCATCTGAAGTTGTTTTTTAAGTTATTAATGAACAAAGATAAATTTATTTGAAAAAGGAAATGTCGGCAGAATGCAGGATGGGTAAAATGTAATTAATCAAATCGCATGAAGAAAAGACGCCAGATCGGACGTCTTTACAATATTGAATAAAATTGGTTCCATTTGAATTAGAGACGCCAGATTGGACGTCTTTACAAAACTGAATAAAAACGAGGTGTCGCTCCTACGGAGCTTTGTTTGTCGTGGACATTCCGTTCTACCATAATGTCGCTCCTACGGTGCTTTTCTTTTAAAATTCTCGGTGATGGGTTTTTGTTGGTAACAGCCTCGTAGAGGCGGTATTATGGTAGAAATCCATTAACGAACCGGTTAATAGCCTCGTGGAGGCGACATTATGGTTGTTGAATTTTAATTTTACCTCAATAAAAACGAGGTGTCGCACCTACGGAGCCTTGCTTACCGGTGATGTTTTTTTCTACCAATATTTGTTTGCTACAGAGCTTTCGCAGCTTTACAATAATTTACCCCGGATGATAGAAAAATGATTTTCCTACATTTGCCCGTTACCGAAATTATAAAAATTAAGATGGCAAAATACGGAAAATGGATAGGCGGTGGACTGGGCTGGGCTTTGGGAGGCCCCATCGGCGCTTTGTTAGGATTTTTATTTGGGTCGATGTTCGACGGTGCTACCTCTGGCGCCGAAAGCTGGCTGCCACCTCCCGGTAAAGGAACCTCCACGCAGACCGGTGGTTACCGGCAGCAAACTTACGGACGCCCACAAACACAAACCGGCGACTTCCTGATGAGTCTGATGATTCTGGCAGCCGCCGTAATGAAGGCCGACAACCGCGTGTTGAAGTCGGAGCTGGAGTATGTGCGCAGCTTCCTGCGCAGCCAGTTCAGCGAAGAGGTGACGCAACAAAACATCCTAATGCTGCGCCGGATCTTAGAGACTGATTATGATCTTTCGGCGGTGGCACGCCAGGTAGGCCGCTTCATGGATCAGGCATCACGATTGCAACTGCTGCACTTCCTGTTTGGAATCGCTCAGGCCGACGGCCATAGTCACCCTAAAGAAGTAGAGGTAATCCAGCGAATTGCCCAACTCATGGGCATCAGCCAAAGCGATTTCGACTCGATCAAGGCGATGTTTGTTAAGGATCAGTATCGCAATTTTACAATCCTTGAAATCACCCCCGACGCAAGCGATGAGGAGATCAAAAAAGCTTATCGCAAAATGGCTGTGAAATATCATCCCGACAAGGTGGCACATCTGGGCGAAGATATTCAGGAAGCCGCCAAACGGAAATTCCAGGAACTCAACAACGCCTACAGCGAGCTGCGTAAGGAGAGAGGGATTGTATAGTTCGCAAGGCGGAAGACGCTTGGCGCATGGCGCATGGCGCGGAGAGCAAAGAGCATAGCGTGAAGAAAACAGCACGTGGTTCCTTGCAGGGCTGGCAACCTATCCGTGGGTTCACAGCCCTGCATCCTATTATTATTTGAATATCGAACCGCAGATTATCGGATTTTGAATGCTTGGCGCATGGCACCCGTGAAATAGAATCAAAAGCATTCACATTAGATGCTAAACTTTTTGTACACCTTGCTCTCCGCGCCATGCGCCATGCTCTTTGCAAACTGCTATTCAAAACCAACACAAACGCACAAATGCTTCGAGCTACAACCATATTTTACCTAATTTTGCCAGCAACAAATTTTAACAATTAACAGTCTACAATTCATTTTTATATGAAACGATTTTACTTCCTGCCATTCCTCTTGCTGATGCTTCCGCTTGTAATGGTTCAACAGAATTTAGTAGCTCAAAACAAAGAAAGACCCGCCACACTGAAGCACTACATGGGTCCGGAAGAGGCCAAACTAAAGCATCTGATCGGGAAAGACGCCCGTGCTACCGACCCACCACCGGCACCGGTTACCAACATTGCCGAGTTTGATAAAATGCAGTCGGTATTGATTCGCTACAGCTTTGGAATCCCATACAATCTGATAGCTGCTATGTCGCAAAAATGTGGGGTGACCACACTGATAGCCCATGACAGCCTGCAAACTTACGTCACCAACAAATACATTCAGAACGGCGTCAACCTGGACAATTGCGATTTCATCATCGCTCCCTCCGACAGCTACTGGACGCGCGACTACGGCCCCTGGTTTGTTTTTGATGGCAACGACGAGATGGGCATCGTCGATTTTACTTACAACCGTCCCCGACCCAACGATAATGCAGTTCCCGCCAAAGTAGCGCAATTTATGGATGTTAACCTTTTTGCAATGAACATCAGCACCTGTGGTGGCAACTATATGTCCGACGGTATGGGCATCGCAGCCGCAACAGATTTGACATGGCAGGAAAATCCGCAATACACCCACCAGCAAATCGACGATATCTTTATGAATTTTCTTGGTATCGAAACGTACCATGTGGTGGATGATCCCAACAATACCTACATCGACCACATCGACTGCTGGGGGAAATTTCTCGACGTCAACAAAGTGATGATCCGTTCGGTGCCGTCGAGCCATCCGCAATACAATGCGATAGAAGCTGCTGCCGATTATTTTGCACAACAGATATCTTCATACGGAACACCGTTTGAGGTTTACAGGGTTTACACACCCAACAATCAGCCCTACTCCAATTCTTTGATTCTGAACGAACGCGTTTATGTGCCCTTTATGAATTCACAATGGGATGCAGCGGCATTGGCCAGCTATCAGGAAGCCATGCCGGGCTACGAAGTGATGGGTTTTACGGGCAGTTGGGAATCGACCGATGCTTTGCACTGCCGCACCAAAGGCCTCGCAGACCTCAACCAGGTACACATCCGCCACGTTCCGCTTTCGGGAAACTTACCTTACCAAAACAGCTACACCGTCGATGCTACAATAAAAGCTTTTAGCGGAAGCGAACTAAATCCAGATTCGGTTTTGATTTTTCATCGTGCCAACGAAGGTGCCTGGGAAACAACACCGATAACCAACACCGGCGGACAACAGTGGAGTGGCGATATTCCTGAAGCTGCTTCGGGCAGCCTCATAGAATACTATCTTTTCGCTGCTGATCAGGCCGACAACCGCATCACACATCCTTTTATCGGCGCACCCGACCCACATTTTTTCTTTGTGGATGAACAGGCTTTTGCACAAATAAGTGTGACGCCGGATAGCCTCAGCGCAATTTTACCTCCCGGTGGCACCTGCCAGAGAACGCTAAACATTATCAATCTCGGTGAGATCCCTCTTAATTACATCCTTACCACCAACACTGCAATGTTTGAAGATTTGACCGTGGAAGTTGCCGACAGTCCGCAGGCCACAGCTTACAATTACAACACCTGGGACGAGTCTGGCTGGATAGAGTTTCAAGTAGAAGGAATCCAAATACTACAGGATGTTACAGTAAGTTATAACTGGATTACTGACAACCATCCCGAAGATGGCAGCCTGCACCTGATGTCGCCGCAAGGCACCCATACTGTAGTAGCAGCAGGACAGCCAAGCGGCAACTACGTGCAGATGGTTTCTGACTTTATGAATGAGCAGGGCGACGGCACCTGGCGTATGTGGATAGAAGACAGCTACGGCGACGGCGGCTGTCGGGCTACCAACATCGAGGTCACCTTCACCAGCAACGTCAATACTTTTCCCTGGATTTATGGAGGACCGATACAAGGAACTTTAGGTCCCCTACAAATTGCTGCTATCTCTATACCTTTCAATGCCGGCGACTTGTTGCCAGGAATTTATGAAGGTTCCGTGGATATTGCTTCCAACGACCCGATCCACCCACTCTTGATAATTCCTGTCACCCTTCAGGTGTTGGCGCCCGGCTATGCTGTGTGCCAGCCCGACACATTGTGGATACTTGAAGAAGAGCAACTCTATGAAGGAGTAACTGCCACCGTATTCAATCCTTCGGGTGCTTCGGTCACTATCGAGGAAATTACCGGCTCGGGTCAACTCGACTGGACGATCAGAGACCTCTCCGATGAGCTCCCCCATACGATACAGCCCGGGGAACAACTCACGTTCAACGTAAAGTTAGACGTGATCATGCCGGAAGTCAATATGGTATATGATTATCTTAACGTCGTCACCTCTGAAGGTGTGGTCATTCAGAATATTGCTATCGATTGGGATTTGATGATAAACATCGATAACCCGATTGCAAAATCCGTCAGTTGCTATCCCAATCCTTTTGCTTCCAGGCTCACCATCGATCTCAACAGCAGCGCCGTCAAAAGTGTGCGCATTTTGGATTTTAATGGTAAAACTGTTAAGACGTTTACCAGGGAAGAGCTTTCGCAGAATAAAGTGGTATGGAATACACGCACTTCTGCAGGTATTGCTACCAATGGAGTTTATTTTGTTGAAGTAGCTTCAGATGGCAAAAAGGAAATCTTTAAAGTATTAAAAACGGAATAATGTCCGGCATTCATTTAAAAAAAACCACTGTTGTCCGGCAAACATAGTTTTCCATAAATAGATTCTTCTCCGCCGGTTGGCGGATCAGAATGACAGGCTGTTAGGGTTCTTGGGAGGGCTTAGTCGGAGGCTGCGCCTCCGACTAAGCCCTCCCTCCCCCAATTCATCGCAAACCACTGTCATTCTGAGCACAGCGAAGAATCTATTGTTTTTAACCGGACACCAGTGAAAAAAAACCTTCCGTGGCAGTATGTCCGGAAGGTTTTTTTTGTTTGTTATAAAATAATATTTCATAGTGTAATACCGTGTTTTACAAAGAGTAACACTGTGTAATTATTCTTTGTGAGCTTCGACAGGCTGGCTTCGACAAGCTCAGCCACCGCAGCCACCGCAGCCACCGCAGCCACCACAGCCACCACAGAGCAAGTGTTGTTTTTATAAGTTTCACAGTGTTACCTTTCGGCAAGCTCAAGCCGTGACTCTGTGAAATCATACTTAATTCCAAGTAGACCAAAACGTAAAGAGCGGTATCTTGTGAAAATAATTCAGTCAGGCTTCTTCAATGGCCGAATTTTTGTCATCTTTGACATCGCATTTATCAATCTTTTTGTTAATACCTAAAAACATGAAAACACAACGAAAAATAACGACTATCGTCATGGCAATCTTCGCTTTGATGGTGCTTCAGTTTGCAGGCTGTACCGACGATGAGAACCTCAACAATCCGACGAATGACCGCACAAAATTTCTTGGCAAATGGATGGTCGACGAATCCTGTGTGCGGCTCGACTATGAAGCATTAATTGTTGCCGATCCCTCGAACGACACGCGGGTACTCATCCAAAACTTTGCTTTTCCCGGCCCCGGATCAGATCCGGCCTATGGTACTGTGAGTGGCGATGTAATTACGCTACCCTTGCAAACCATCGGCGACAACTGGCGGGTAAAAGGCATCGGCACCTGGCAGGGCAAAGGCATCCTGTGGAAATATTATATCGAGATTGGCGCCGTAGGCTCCGACTGCGAAGCCAATTACAAGTAAGGGGAGAGGGAAATTTACAGCAACACTGTTTACTTTTCAAAAATTAAAGATTGAGGGAGCATCAATAGGAAAGGCAACGATTTTTTGAACTGCTGTAAATCCGACCATTTGAGATTTTTGCCAGTTGTAAATCACAATGAAATTTGTACAAAACCAAGAAATAATATCATCCATTAAAATCACTTAACATCTTCTTCGCAAACATTTGAACCCTGTCAAGATCATTTTCATCTGGATGAGATAAAGCGTTATGGTAATTATTAATCATATCCATGATTTCTCTATTTCCAGGCTTTTCCTCAAGCATTTTAGAATACCGTTCCAATACGTTTTTCGCCATCTTTCCCTGACACATAAAGCTTCCGATAATGTTATTCGATTTCGGTATGTATGATTTGACCTCTTCTAATATGGTCTCAAAATAGCTTTCCGAACCTCCAAATCCTGCGGTGCCGAAGAGTGCGATTTTTTGATTTTCCAATGATTCTAAATAATGTTTGATTTCATCAGTACATGAACCTTTATGAACGCAGAAACCAACAAACAAGATATCGGCATCATGATTCGCACTTCCTTCGATTTCGCCACAATAAGTGCAAGAGCTTTCCTTTAAAGCGTCTTTTATTGCTTCGGCAATAATTTTCGTATTTCCCGTAAAAGAGGAGTACACTATCATGTAATTCATAGGCGCATAAGTTAGATATCCATATTATTAAATCAATCTATTTTCATTGTCAATTCGCTGTCCGGACGCACATCATCTGGCTCCTGCTTTAAAAAACCTAGCTGTGTAGGTGGATTTATCTTTACAACAGACAACCCAAAAAAGGCCGGCGGTGAAACCGGATAAATCGATTTGAAATTCGCTCTCTCTGATTTGCTGCTGATAAACCCGCTCTCCCATTACATTATAAATAACCATTCGTCCATCAACATTTTCCCCGGCGACCACGAAACTAACTTTATCGACAGCGGGATTGGGAAATATTTTAATTCCGGAATCGGTACTGATTTCCTCTATGCTAATCGTATTCCACGATTGTTCGAAAGTTATCCGCGTTGAATTCTGGAGAGAATCGTTGAACGCGGCAAAGGCTGTCAGATTATCACGTAAGGAATAGTCGAGCCACAGCGTCAAAAATTCGAAGGTGATCAATTGCTGCTCTTCTCTTGTAATATCGAGGGAAGGGTTGCAGAGTGATTCGCCCAGGTTGCAGAAAAAATTGAAATCAGCAAAATAACAATGGCCACCATTAATAATGGTTATGTGTGTTTTACAATCTGAGGCCAGATTGTCGTACATCGGAACCTGGTGTTCGCCAGCAGGAGTCACGCAATCG
Organism: Bacteroidales bacterium; assembly: GCA_035647615.1. Classification (NCBI taxonomy): domain Bacteria; kingdom Pseudomonadati; phylum Bacteroidota; class Bacteroidia; order Bacteroidales; species Bacteroidales bacterium. The sequence continues at coordinate 116,843 of DASRND010000008.1, forward strand.
TCGCTGCCCGAAAACATAAGAGTAGGCGCATCAATGTTGGCTGCGGCGGCTATGGCAGAAGGAGTGGTTTCAGCAGCAGCGAAATTTATCAATGTGCTGATCGCCGGATTATTTTCTGCTGCCAAAAACGAAGCGCCCCCTCCCATCGAGTGACCCATAAGCGCAGTTTTTTCGCTTAACTTGTCAAAGAAAATGGAACCGCTGCTCCCATTTTCAATTTGCATCTGAGCAGCCACGAATTTTATATCGGCACCAAAATTTTCGTGGCTGGGGCTAAGCCCCGTTTCAGTTGTAGGGAAACAAATCACATAGCCGTCGGGAACCAACGCTGTCCAAAAGTTTTGATAGGCCTCCCAGCTCATCAAGAACCCATGACCGAAAACGATAACAGGGAAGCTCCCCAAAGCCACAGGCACATTTTCGCCTGCACTATCAGCCGGATAATAGATCTCAGTCACGACATTACGATTCCGGCTGCTATCAAAAAACGCCGCAGAGGTGTGCCCTACACCATAAGGCTGCGCCAACAAAGTGGCGGAAACAAGCAACAAGCCGGCAAGTATTGAGTAACTTCTTTTTTTCATCATTCACGCGGTTTTTATGATTGTACTTTTTTAGGTTTCATGATTTGGTTTAGCCCCCTACGAGCTATCGCACAGATAACCGAAAAGAGTACCCGTTGGTTTATTAAAAGCTGAGTTTTAATACTCCTTGTGTCGTAAGGTTTGTATTTTGTTGTGGCTGATGGTTAGTTTATGAAGCAATTGGAATATCGGGGGATTTTCTTGTCAAGTTACGGCTATGAACGAGATGAGTTAAAACTTTAGAATTCGCACAAACAGCCAAATGTTTATATACGCTGTTATACCTTTGTTGTCCTTTCATCCGATTCAATTTCTTTAAGTGTTTTCCCGCTTTTATGTTTCCATTCGGTCAAACCATTTGCATTTCGTCCTAGTACGATTGATGCTGCCGTCGATGGACTGCTAAAGATGTAATCTTCGGGGAATTCAAGAAATTGACCTCTGTCAAGAAGCACTCCTTCGTCAATTAGTTTTTGTCTCAAGGTTATGAAATTTGACGTCATTGAGGTTACTGTCGAACCAGCTGCTTTTGAACCCTTGAAAACTACAAATCCGTCTGATGTTTGTTCGCCTTGTCCATCTGCACCACGTGCAGCTTTAATAAAAAATGTTTCTTGTTTTTGCTGTGGCTTAAACTCTCTCTTTTCGTCGAACACTTTGTGACCAAGTGTGTTTACAAGCATCTTGATATACTCAATAAATTCTTCCATTTCTGCTCTTTCTGATTCAGAAATTGAGGATTGAGTTGGAATGACAGAATTGTCAACCTTATAACGATTCGCAGTTTTGGCAATGTCGTGTAATCGGTTTTCCAAATATTTTATGTGGGCTTTGTTTAAGTTTTCATCCTTGCTAATAAATACAATTGCCTCATTCCAAAAGTCCTTTGAAGTCAATTGTTGATTTAGCCTTTTCAATATTGATTCAGCTTCTCCAATATAAACTTGATCCTTTCCGGCATCGTCTTTGCCAAAGAGAAGATAAACACCAGTACTCGAAAGGTCGTCACGGTCTGTGCATTCCTTGATTTTTATTCTTGGGATTTTATATGCCTTTCCTGACCAGTTGGATAGTTCACAACTCATCCTTCCGTTTGGGTCGCCGTCGATGAGAAATATTTTTATTGTTTTACAGAATTTCATCTTTACTTGTTTATCGTTTTACAATGAAGCATGACGGCTGAGTACGTCATTTTGTGATTTTATTCCATTTATGTCTTTACGTAATTTCACAAACCGGCAAAGGTAAAATGATTTTGAATGAAAAAAACTCCCGGCTTTTTTAAAACCATAATGAATAAAGAAGTTTGGAAAAGTCACGCCGTGAATAACGCCAGACCAGGCAACAAATATTCGAACTGAAGTTCCATGCTCAAACAGCATTCACGGTGTGACTGCGGCTTGGAGAAAGTCACGCCGTGAATAACGCTGGCCAGACAACAAATATTCGAACTGAAGTTCCATGCTCAAACAGAATTCACGGGGTGACTGTGATCATGAAGGTTGTAAAAACAAAAAAAATCCTGCCGAAACCGACAGGATTTTTTGTTTGTGGTGCCCAAGACAAGAATCGAACTTGCACTTCCTTGCGAAAACTAGTCCCTGAAACTAGCGCGTCTACCAATTCCGCCACTTGGGCAAAGCGGGGGCAAAAGTAATACTTTAGTCGAGAATCCAAAACAAAAGTTTGTCTTTTTTCTCTTGCCTTCGCTCCTATACTTTATCGTGTGCGATCAGGATACACCTTGAGTGCCTCGCCCAGTATTTTTATCGATTGTTTCAAATCCTCCACTTTCAACACATAACTGATGCGCACTTCGTCGAGGCCGCGGCCAGGAGTGGAGTAAAATCCGGTAGCCGGCGCCAGCATAACAGTTTGGTTTTCGTAATGGTAGCTGTCGAGCAGCCACTGGCAAAACTTATCGCTGTTGTCGATGGGCAGTCGAGCTACCACATAAAAAGCACCGGATGGATTGGGGCAGAACGCTCCGGGAATCTCGTTGATGGCTTCGAAAACCGTATTACGGCGTTTGTGATATTCCGCCAGCACTTCTTCAAAATAGCTGTCGGGAGTAGCGATGGCAGCCTCGGCGGCAACCTGTCCAAAGCTGGGCGGGCTAAGACGTGCCTGCGCAAACTTCATGGCAGTAGCCATCAGCTCTTTATTTTTAGAAATCATCACACCAATGCGCACTCCGCACATGCTGTAACGCTTCGACACGGAGTCGATCAACACGGTGTGCTGGTCGAGGCCTGGCAGGTTCATCACCGAGTGATGCTCAAGTCCGTCATAGCAGAATTCGCGATAAACTTCATCAGCAATCAAAAACAGGTCATGTTTCAATGCAATCTCGCCAAGCATCTTCAGCTCTTCCTGATTGTAAAGATAACCGGTGGGATTGTTGGGATTACAAACCAGGATGGCTTTGGTGCGCGGAGTGATCACTTTTTCAAATTCAGCAATTGGAGGCAATCCGAAACCAGTCTCGATGGTGCTGTTGATGGGAACCACCTTGATGCCGGCATTGGTAGCAAAGCCGTTGTAATTAGCATAAAAAGGCTCCGGAATGATGATTTCTTCGCCCGGATCCATAATGCTTTGCATGGTAAAGAGCAGTGCCTCCGAAGCACCGGCACCCACGATAATCTCATCGGGTGCTACGTAAATATTATATTTCTGATAATAGTCGGCCAGCTTCTCGCGATACGAAGCATTGCCTGCCGAGTGGCTGTAGGCTACCAGCGGCTTGCTGTAGTTGCGAACAGCTTCCAGCGCCACTTCTGGCGTTTTTATGTCGGGTTGTCCGATGTTGAGGTGAAAAACTTTTACGCCTCGCTTTTTGGCTTCTTCGGCAAAGGGCACCAGCTTGCGGATAGGTGAAGATGGCATCGTCCTGCCTTTTTGTGATAATTTCGGCATCTTGAGAAGATTATTTTGTTTTATAAATAAAAAATCCCGGTCTTCACTTGTGTGA